>CBIGXK010000461.1:0-2629 GCA_966193805.1 uncultured bacterium
GTTTCTGCAGGCGTGTTTGCATATTACCGCGGAGATTATGCATCGTATGGTTCGGGTAGCGGTGCAGCCATTGCGCACGGCGCCTGATGCTGCTGGTGCCAATGTTAGCCGCCGATTGGAAGTTGTCCATAAAACCACGATCGCCGCTAAAAACAACCAGATCGCTCACCTTGCCTCTTTTCAATACGGCCGCCTGTACGATACCTGCCGGCAGTTGCGTGGGCACGTCTTTCATTGAATGTACAGCCACATCAATTTGATTATTGATGAGGGCGATGTCGAGCGCACGCGTGAATATTCCCTGCACGCCCATTTCATATAATGGGGTGGTGAGGTTGATGTCGCCCTCGCTTTTGATGTACACCAATTCTGACGAGTGGCCATGCGCCAACAGGTGCTTCTGCACTTCCGACGCCTGCCAAATGGCAAGCCGGCTTTCCCTTGTACCTATCCTTATGGGTTTGGACATTATTATTAATTCGCCCCCGGCGCCATAAATTCATTGATGGCTTCGATGTAGTGGCAGCCGCGCTGGTTCTTGCTGCGCATCTTCACTGCCATGCCATTGATGACTTTCTGGATCCTTTGCCGGTGGTCACTTACATTAACACCCGTGTAAGTGCCGGAAATATTGTTGAAGAAAACAGGATTGCAATGGATCTCCAGGAGCTTTGTTTTAACGGCTTTCAGAACGGGCACGTGCTTGCGCATTTCGTACCAGTCGAGAAAATCCATGATATGTTCTGCAATGATCTTTTTCGCTTTCGGAACCTCCGCCTTTCTTTTGTGAAGTGTAGTGTCTTTTAGTTTACTGAGCTCGTCAACGTTTATGAGCGTTACACCGGGTAATGATTTGGCCGATGTTTCCACGTTGTAGGGAATGGAAAGGTCGATAATGAGTTTGGAGCCGTGACCGCTGATATCTTTCGTGCGAACCGTGGGTTCGGATGCGTTTGTGGCCACGAGAATGATGTCGGCCGATTGAGCCTCCTTCACCAGTGTAGAAAAAGGCGCCCATTGCAAACCCAGTTCTGTTGAAAGCGATTTTGCTTTTTCGTCGGTGCGGTTAATGAGGGTAATATTTTTCGTGGGCAGGTAATCTACCAGGTTGCGGCAGGTATTGCGGCCAATTTTGCCGATGCCGGTGAGCAGGATTTTTTTGCCTTCGAAGTTTTTGAAATGCTGGCGGATGTATTGAACCGCGGTGAAAGAAACGGAAACGGTGCCGCCGCTCAATCCGGTTTGGTTCTTTATGGTTTTCGACGACTGCAGTATCGAGTTCACGAGTCTTTCGATAAACGCGCCGATGCGTGAATGTTGTTTGGATAATTTGACGGCTTGCTTGATCTGTCCCACAATTTCGTAATCGCCGAGTATCTGCGAATCCAGTCCGGCGGCTACATGGAAGAGGTGCTCGATGGCGTTCTGTCCGTTCTTGATATAGGCGCGCGACAGAAAAGTTTCTTTGTCGCCGGCGGTATGTTTGCAAAGCACATCCACCAGGTGGCTCACATCTGATGTGAGCCCATAGATTTCTGTTCTGTTACAAGTGGATAGAATGAAAAATTCAGTGATTTCTGTGGATATGAACCCAGAGAGAATATGTTCGTATTTTTCGGGAGTGACGGCAAACTCTCCTCTAACGGAAGCGTCTGTTTTTTTATAATTGATGCCTGCTACGTAAAACCGGGATATATCGTGGGTGTTAGGTCCGTACATTTCCATCTTTTCCATCTGGATCACTGCAAAAGTAACTTGCGAATCATTGATTGGGGCAGTTTTTCTGTCATTGGAGTGTCATTTTCGTGAGACGTGAGACGTGAGACGTGAGACGTGAAACGTGAGATGTTAGAGGGGATATTCAACTACTGCCCAACGTCTAATCCGGGTTTCTGGTCAAAGGTGTATTAAAAATAATCTCTCACGTTTCACGTCTCACGTTTCACGTTCCCTAATTTTGCCCCGCAATGGCTACAGCTAAAAAACGCGGTATAATGCTGATGAACCTGGGCTCGCCCGATTCAACAGCAGTGAAAGATGTAAGGAGGTACCTGAACCAGTTTTTGATGGATGAGAGAGTGATCGACAAGCCTTACCTGTCGCGCGCAATACTCGTAAAAGGCATCATCGTTCCGTTCCGCGCCCCCAAATCGGCCGAAGCTTACGAAACGATCTGGACAAAAGAAGGGTCGCCGCTCATCGTGCTCAGTGAACAGCTTCGCGATGCGGTGCAGGCACAGGTCGAATATCCGGTCGAAATCAGCATGCGCTATGGCAACCCCACACCGGAAGCGGCCTTCGAAAAACTGCTTCAACGGCTGCCCGATATGGAAGAGGTGCTAGCCATTCCTCTCTACCCCCATTATGCTATGTCTTCTTTCGAAACGGCTGTTGAATATGCGAAAGATACACATAGAAAAAAAGGATATTCCTTCAGCCTTAAATTTCTAAAACCGTATTACAACAACCCCGATTACCTTGCCGCACTGATCGACCTCATCAAACCTTACCTGTCGAAAGACTACGACCATATCTTATTCAGCTACCATGGGGTGCCCGCCAGGCACATCATGAAAAGCGACGTTACCGGCAACCATTGCCTGCAATCGGCAGACTGCTGCCAGGTGCC
>CBIGXK010000462.1:0-2618 GCA_966193805.1 uncultured bacterium
TAATGCGTCGCTCATGAGCTATTAGATCTTAACAAGTACAAGATCATTTACAATTCCAGGAAGATCAGGCAGATTATGAATCAAAAAGAGTTGAAACCTTTTGTATTCATTTCTAATAAAAACTGATCTCATTAAATTCTACTCCTAAAGGACCACATTGTGATCTTACCGCTACGCGTGTATCTTCAAAAGGGCCTCTCTTAGTTTTCCAGTCATTTCACCGATTTCTTCTTTTTTACATGTTCCGACGCTCAACCGGTACCACGGCGAATTTTTCGACGCACCGAAGGCATAGAACGGAACCAGCGCGAGTTTTGCTTCATCGAGCAGGTATGCAGTAACATCGGCCTGCGTTTGCAGTGTCTCTCCTCCCGCGGTCTTCATACCGGCCGCTTCCACCTTTACGGTTAAATAGATGGCTCCCTCGGGTGCGATGGCATCAACCGGCAACCCTTCTTCCTTAAGTTGCATGAGGTTGTTGTAGATGGTACGGAGGCGTATCTCGATTTCGTTCCTGAAATTTTGTAGGTAGTCATCAATTTCGTCGTTCTTTTTTAGGAATGCGGCAACGGCCTTCTGCTCGGCCATGGGCGCCCAGGCGCCGATGTGGGTGAGAATGGCCTTCATCTTTGAAAGGATGTTCCCGGGGCCAAGCGACCAGCCTACGCGGACACCTGTGGCAGCGAATACCTTGCTGATGGCATCGATGTAAACGGTATAGGGGCGCATCTCCGGATGGAGCGATACGGGGTCGTAATGCCTGATGGCGCCAAAGGTGAGGTGCCAATACATCTGGTCGTACAGCAGGTACAATTTCTTTTCATGCTCTGCCCTCGATGCATTTTCTTCAAGTATCATTTGGCAGATCTCCGAAAGTGCGTTTTTCGAGATCGTGGTGCCGGTTGGATTTTGTGGCGAGCACAAAGCAATTAATGTGGCTCCTTTGATGTGCGGGCGAATTTCATCTACCGTGGGCATGAATTTGTTTGCCGGGCTGGCTTCTAACACCACGTGCTGCGCGCCCACAAAATGCGAGTAATGATTGTTGTTCCATGAGGGAACGGCATAAATCACTTTGTCGCCCGCATCGCAGATGGCCCTGAACACGGCGTAGATCAGCGGCCTTCCGCCGGCAGACACAAGTATTTCTTTGGGAGAGTAATCGAGGTGCTCACGTTCGCGTATAAACGAAGAAATAGATTCTCTCAGGTCGATATTTCCTTCGGCTGCGGGATAATTGGTGAAGTGTTTTCTGTAAGCGTTGATGATCTCTTCTTCGAGCGCTTTGGGAATCGGGAAAATAGCGGGGTCGAAATCGCCAACAGTAAAATTATAAATCTTTTCGCCCTGCCTTATTTTTTCGCGGATGTCGCCGCCCAGCTTAACGATTTCAGATCCGATAAGTGTTTCAGAGAGGTGTGATAAAGCCATTAGTTCAAATTATTTTTTTCCTTCCACATTTCATTAAACGTTTTCTTCGGAAAGCGAAGATCGGCGCGGTGTTTTGTCCATCCTTTTATCATGCGGTTCACCACCCAGTTTTTGACGGATTCGCTGCCCATGTTCATCATCTTCCTGTTCAGGCTGGCTTTCTTCCAGGCTTTCCATGCAATTTTTTCCTGGAAGCCAACCGCGCCTTTTTCAACCGCCTCATTCCTGTTTTCGAGCAGCAGCTCGTGCAGGTTGATTTTTACGGCACACACTTCGGTGCAATTGCCGCAGAGTGATGACGCATAGCTCAGATGTTTCCAATCGCCCATCGGGCGCATTTGCGGCGTAATTACTGAACCGATCGGGCCGCTGTAGGTGGTGCCGTAAGCGTGGCCGCCAATATTTTTATAAACGGGGCAGGCGTTGAGGCAGGCGCCACAGCGAATGCAGTACAGGCTTTCGCGCTGCTTTTCGTTTGCGAGGATGTTGGTGCGGCCGTTATCCAGCAATATCACATACATTTCTTCCGGTCCGTCGGTTTCGCCCGGTTGCCGTGGGCCGCTGATGACGGAATTATACACTGTTATCGTTTGTCCGGTGCCGTAAGTAGAAAGCAGTGGCCAAAAGAGACCGAGGTCGGTGAAGGAGGGGATTATTTTTTCGATGCCGACAACGGCGATGTGTGTTTTTGGAAATGCCGAGGAGAGGCGTGCGTTGCCTTCGTTTTCGGTGATGGCGATGCTGCCGGTGTCGGCAATAATGAAATTGGCGCCGGTGACGCCTATTTCTGCCTGCACGTATTTATCTCTCAGTTTTTCTCTCGCAACGAGGGTGAGTTGCTCGGGGGTAAGACCTGGTTTTGCATTCAGCTTTTCGTAGAACAGTTTTGCCACGTCTTCCTTGCTTTTGTGCATGGCGGGTGTCACGATGTGGTAGGGCGGTTCGCCGGCGAGTTGCTGGATGTATTCGCCGAGATCGGTTTCGACGCTTTCAATATTGTTTTTTTCGAGGAACTTGTTCAGGTGGATCTCTTCGGTGACCATGCTTTTGCTCTTCACTATCGACTTGCAATCTTTTGTTTTGCAGATGTCGAGGATGGCGGTCAGTGCGTCGTCGGGAGTTTCGGCCCAGATCACTTTTCCGCCGCGCGCGGTGAAGTTGGCTTCGAATGCTTCGAGGTATTGATC
>CBIGXK010000463.1:0-2617 GCA_966193805.1 uncultured bacterium
CATATAAATATCACCCACGGCGCCTTCCTTCACCAGGTGCCTCACCCTTTCATATTTAGGGGCGAAGCACAACTCTTCGGCATACATCAGTTTTACGCCTGCCTTTTTGCAGGCATCGATCATCAGGTCGGCCTCTTCGAGGGTAACGGCCAGTGGCTTTTCGATGATGATGTGCTTGCCGGCTGCTGCCGCTTTCAACGTGGCGTCGGCATGCAGGTAGTTGGGAAGGCAGATATCGAGGATGTCGCAATCCGATTCTTTCAAAAGTGTGTCAATATCCGTGTACCATTTGGGGATGTGATGCTTTTCTGCGAAGGCCTTCACTTTTTCGGCGCTTCTCGCGTAAACTGCCACCACCTCGGCTTCGGGGATAAAGCGTTCGTAGCTTTCAATGTGTATTTCTGAAATAAATCCTGCTCCCAGTATGGCCACCTTCGTGCGCTGCATGTTGAATATGTTTAGGCGAAAATTTAGTTATAATTTGATAAGTGCCAAAATTAAAACTGCTTATATTACAAGCATGTCGCTGAAACAGCCAACCATCAAGGAGATTGCCAGGAAGCTGAACATTTCGATTTCAACGGTTTCGCGTGCATTGCACGATCATCCCAGCATCGGGCTGCGCACAAAAATGCGCGTCAAGGAGTTGGCGCGCGAACTTGATTATGAACCCAACCAAACCGCCATTTTTTTCCAGCAGCGAAAAACCTTCACCATCGGTGTGATACTGCCGGAACTTTCCGAAGCCTTCTTCTCATCGGCAATAAGCGGTATCGAAGACGCCGCCAATCGCAAAAATTATACGGTGCTGCTGGGGCAGTCGCACGACAGCGAGCAACGCGAAAAGCAGATAGTGGAAACGATGAAGAAGCATCGCGTTGACGGACTGATCATCTCCGTTGCAAAGAACACCGAGAACTACGAGCACTTCCACAACCTGAAGAAATACAACATACCGGTTGTATTTTTTGACCGCATACCGAAAATGGAAAGCATACACTACGTGGCCTGCAATATGGAGTCGGGCACCGTGCAGGCGGTGAGCTTCCTGCTCGAAAAGGGGCACAGGATAATCGGTATGATCAACGGACCTGATAACCTGACTGCGAGCGGTGAGCGGCTGCACGGATATATGAGGGCGCTGAAAAAGCACCGCCTCAAATACGACCCCAACCTCATCCTCAGTTGCGACCTTACCAAGGAAGGCACAGAAGAAGCGTTGAAAACTTTACTGTCGCAACGAAGAAAACCCACCGCCATCGTGGTGTTCAACGATTATATGGTGCTTCATGCGGTACTGTATGCGCAAAAGATGAAATTGCGGATCAACAAGGACATTACATTTGTAAGCTACGCCAATTTGCCCCTGAGCAATTATGTTGCTTATCCTCCGCTGGCATCGGTAGAACAGTTTCCTTATTTGCAGGGACAAAAGGCTACGGAGACGCTGCTCGATCTGCTCGACAAGGACCGGGACGACGCGGAAAACAATGTGTTTTACCGCATCATTCTCGAATCGCAGCTGGTCAAGAACCAGGAATGAATCTCGAATGAATTTGGTAACTTTTCAAAAATCTTCAAGCCATGATGAAAATATTGGTGCCGGTACTATTGGGCAGCTTTTTGATGACGGGAGGGCCCGTTGCAAAAACACCTGCCGAAGAACATAAAACCCTGGCGATCGGCTCAACTGCACCGGATTTTAATCTTCCCGGCGTTGATGGAAAAAATTATTCGCTCGAATCGTTCAAAGATGCGAAAGTACTGGTGATCGTGTTCACCTGCAATCACTGTCCCACGGCCCAGGCATATGAAGAAAGGATAAAGCAAATGGTGACAGATTACAAGAGCAAAGGTGTTGCGCTTGTTGCCATATCACCCAACAGTACAGAGGGATTGAGCCTGTCGGAACTGGGATATACGGATGTGAGCGACTCGTTTGAAGAAATGAAATACCGCGCAAAGGACAAGAATTTCAATTTTCCCTACCTCTACGATGGCGAAACGCAAAGTGTTTCGTTGCAATACGGACCGGCGGCCACACCACACATCTTCATCTTCGATAAAGCAAGAAAGCTGCGCTACCAGGGACGCATAGACGATATGGAGAACCCGAAAAAGAAGCCCACGAGCTTCGACGCCCGCAACGCCATCGACGCGCTGGTGGCCAACAAGGAGGTGCCGGTAAAAACGACGAAAGTTTTTGGCTGCTCAACCAAGTGGAAAGAAAAGAGCGACTGGGTGGAACGAGGCAACCGCGAATGGGCCAAACGGCCTGTTCCACTCGAAGAAATTGATGAGGCCGGTATCAGGGAGCTGATTGATAACAGCTCCGGAAAGTTGCGGCTGATCAACATCTGGGCCACCTGGTGCGGACCCTGCGTTATCGAGTTCCCTGAATTTATTATCATGAACAGGATGTACAACGCCAGGGATTTTGAATTCATCAGCATTAGCGCCGATGAACTTTCAAAGAAAGAAAAGGTGCATCAATTCTTAAAAGAAAAACAGGCTGCCAACGCCAATTATATTTTCAATGGCGACAACAAGTACAAGTTGATAGAAGCCGTGGACCCGAACTGGCAGGGTGCGCTGCCTTACACCATGATCGTGGAGC
>CBIGXK010000464.1:0-2593 GCA_966193805.1 uncultured bacterium
CTCCTGTACGACGCAGTGTCGAAATTGGCATCGGTTACGGGCCATAGCAATGCCTGGAACTTTATCTCGGGACCACGTTTCTGTTTCGCCATCAGTGCTACCGCTGCTGCCATATTTCCGCCAACACTGTTGCCAACTATGGCAAGGTTTTTTCCGTTCACGCCTATTTCGCTTCCATGTTCCGAAACCCAGCGTGTGGCCGCATAGATCTGGTTAATGGCAACCGGATACCGTGCCTCGGGCGATGGCGTGTAATCGGGGAAAACTGCAACGGCGCCGCTTTCCACGACCAGGTCCCTTACGAGTCGCCGGTGTGTGGGATAGTCTCCCAAAACCCATCCGCCGCCATGAATGAACATAAACACGGGAGCGTCGAATGTGGCATCGAAGGACCTTACGATGTGGATGGTTACCTTTTCCCCGTCCTGTTCAATTTCTTTTTCCGACTCTTCGATACCGGAATAGTCCACGACTATATCCTGCGCGTCGGTTAGCACTTTTCGGGCGGCGACCGGACTGAGTTGCTCTATTGGATCGCCGTCCGACGAGTTGAGCGCTTTTAAAAATCGCCTGACGCCGGCGAAGATGCGTGGATCATTTTCTGCTGAGATCTTTTCCTTGGGCAGTTGAAGTTCTTTAAGCTGTTCCATAACTGTTTTTTGTAGTGGTGAATATTTAATTTCGATTGGATGCTATTCGGCGTAAACCGAACGATGATTGTTAAGTTTTTGAATCATGTCGAAGCTCAGGTTTGCTGAATAGGCGCCGTACGCATCTACCAAGGTGCCTTTAACGCCTTCGCTGGAGGTGATGGCATAGAGAATGGAATTGTCGTCAGGGCTGGAGTCTTCCTCGAACCGGTAAACTTCATCCACCCCGAACTCTTCAGGGTTCAACCGGATGTCGAGGTCGCCGCAGAAGAGGCACGTTTGCAGCGTCTCAAAATCAGCGGTATAGCCTCGTTGTTTGAGATCGGCCAGTGCTTCAAGAAGCGAGTTGTAATTTTTCATGATGTTCATTTTTTAAAGTGTGATTGCATCTGCTTTCGCGAATAGATAGTCCTGCTCCTGTAATTTTTGTTGCATTTCCGGGCTGATGTTGTCTTCATACACCAGGCAGGTATCCACCAGGAACCCCCTGAATCCTTTTACTGTAGAGATGGCATACAGTGTTCTGTCGCCATCGGGTACTGCATCTTCAAAGAGATATTGTTCATCAACCACAAACCCGTCGGGTGTGATCCATGATGCCAGTTCATCACAGTAGAGACATGTTGCTTCCCTTCTGAAACTGAGATCGTAGCCTCGCGCTTTGAGCCGGGTTAATGTTTTACTGAAGATCATGTCAGGTGATTTTATTCGTTACGCACATGTGGTGTTCTACAACAGGTATTCGGGACATCCTACTGCAATGGATTCTTCGCTTTGCATCAATGGCTGGTCCCTGGTGCGGATGGCGTCGTCGAGAAACTCGCTGCCTTCAGTGGTGTTATGCGGTGGCTCGTGAAGCTTAACCAGCTCATGTTCGGCCGGTGCCGTGCTTTTGTTTGTTGGATGGAGAAAGAAGAAGTTCATAATGTTCAGGTTGATCAATGAATAAATATTTTTGGCAATGGTTGTCCGGCCCACCTTATGCTGTCAGGTCGGAAGTGCTGTTGCTTGTTAAAATAGGAGGATAGTGTTGCTGCTGTATGTTGACTTGCCGTGTTGTTGACCGGTTTTCGTAAGGATAATACGCCGGCGTAGGGATATCCTGGTGCACGAACAGGTGGAAAGTGCATTCCCATTACAACCGCCTCGGCAATCTGTCACCCGTCATCTTCGTTTCAACGATCAGCAGATGTGGCGTGTTAAGCGGGTTGCAGTTGGTTGCTCAGCCATTTTTCAAAATTGATGGCTCCGGGTTCGGCGTGTCCGGAAGGTACCAATGCCGCATGGGTAATTTCACCGCCGAAGTATTCCGGGTTTCCATCGGGAACCACGGTGCGCGGATCGCTCGTCTGCTTCAGGTACCGGCCAATGATATCATGTAAGGTGAAACGCTGTGGGCCGGCAATTTGCACGATGCCTTTCTTCGGCGCTTCGAGTGCATATTTAGCTACAAAGGAAGCTACGTCGTCCGAAGCGATAGGTTGAAACAACACATCCGAGAGATGTACTTCATTTCCAACTGTTGCTTTATTGGCGATGCCACCCATGAATTCGAAAAACTGCGTGCTTCTGATGATGGTATAAGGCACACTGGATTGTTTGATCACTTCTTCCTGTGCGATTTTTGCGCGCATGTACCCGATGTTTTGCATTTGGTCAACGCCAACGATAGATAGCGCCACATGATGTTTTACTCCTGCAGCGGTTTCTGCTGTCAGCAGGTTGCGGCCGGATGTTTGAAAGAATTCGAGCACGGCCTTGTCTTCAAATGAAGGGGAGTTGGCGAGGTCGATGACAATGTCGGTGCCCGTCATAGCTTCAGCCAGGCCTTCACCGGTGATGGTGTTAACACCGGTTGCAGGCGAGGCCGCGTTGACTTCATGTCCGGCGTCGCGAAGTTTTGCTACTACTTTTGTTCCGATGAGGCCGGAGCCTCCGATTAC
>CBIGXK010000465.1:0-2590 GCA_966193805.1 uncultured bacterium
CCCCCGCTGGCGGGGGTGGCGCGAAGCGCCGGGGGTGGACCGCCAAACATGAGAAGTGAAACGTGAGAGGTTTTTTCAGTTTTAACTTTTAACTTATACGTTTAAACTTCTAACCACATGCCCGAAAACAACACCTCCACCATCCCCCAATACATCTCCACTTTTCCAAAGGAAACCCAAACCCTTTTGGAACAAATCCGCGCGATCATAAAAAAAACTTTTCCGAAAGCCGAAGAAACCATCAGCTACGCCATCCCCGCCTTCAAACTCAATGGGCGCTTTTTGATCTACTTCGCAGCCTTCAAAAAACATATCGGCATGTACCCCGCGCCATCCGGCAAGGAATGGGAAAAGGAATATGAAGGCTACAAAACCTCTGGTAAGGGAACAATACAATTTCCATTAGACAAGCCGCTTCCAACGAAACTCATCACTAAAATCATCAAAGCGAGGGCAAAAGAGAATGCAGAAAAAGCCGGAAAGAAATAACGGCGACCGAACGGCACGGCCTAAAATAATGCCAGGGTAAACAGGCTTAAAGCAACCATTTACCCTGGACTTAGGTAGGACGGGGCAAACTTATGCAATAAATGGATGTGGTGTACGCGCCAAACATAATCAAAATGTTAATTCTCAAATTCGCGTAACTTCAGTGGATGAAATTTGTTTTCGCTTTACTCGTATCAATGTTAGCTGGCGGTAGCCTTGAAGCGCAGTCTGCTGCCAAAAAAACGGACGTTTATCAATGTGTGCCCTGCGGCCATGATTGCGACAGGAACGAGTACACGAAAAAAGGAAAGTGTCCGCATTGCGACATGAAGCTCGTAAAAAAATCATCCATTGTGTTTAATACTATTTCACCGGAGGCGCTCTGCGATTATCTTCAACGGCATCCCGAGGCAGTGGTGCTCGACGTTCGCACGAAACAAGAATTTGAAGGAAAGTCGACGCCACGGTATGGCGCGATAAGAAACGCCATCAACATCCCCATTCAGGAGCTGGAAAAACGTTTGCCTGAGATAGCGTCAATGAAAAACAAGGACGTCATTGTTTATTGCTCGCACAGTGTTCGAAGCCCGCAGGCTTGTTACCTGCTCACGCAAAACGGTTTCACCAGCATCACGAACATGTCGGGCGGCATCAGCACCATGGGCGATGCCGCTTGCAAAGAGTAGCATCTTAGCGATGTTCTTCCGATTTGAAGTGTTGCAGATCTGACAGCATCCGTTTCGCGGCTTCTATTTTCTTATCATACAGGTGCCTGTTCAGCCATATCGTCAACGGCACGCCTACACCGATGGTAACTACAATCTCAAAAATAAACCAGCCGGCGTGAACGTAGAGATCAATACCATGGACGGCGATAAAAAGTATCGGCAAGGCGGTAACTATAAACGGCACGAGAAGGATCAATTCGAATTTTCGAAGACGCAGAATTCGCATGTGCAAGTGGGTGATCGCTTCCTGCAACTGAACAACAGGCGTGCCGTAGTATTCTATCTTTTGAGATCTCCTTATTTTGAGAATCGAAAAAATCAAATAAATCAACGCTATCACCGAGGCGGCAAAACCAGGCACGCTGAACCGAAGCTGGTCATGTATCCTGAGAGAGGAACCGAATACATAAAGCGCGAAGGCAAACAACACGGCAACACTCACCATTTCATACACTATAGGCTTCCGCAATTCGCTTTTTGCCTGGTTAATTTTTACGGCTTTATATAATTCAATGTTGATCCTGGTATTTTCGGCCAGTGCCTTGTGATGCTGCTGCCAGGCAGCTTTCAGTTCATCGAGTTCCATAAATTACATTTTAGATGTTTTCAAACTTTCTTTCAGTGAATTTTTTATCCTGCTGAGTTTTGTACCCACATTCGTCTCGGATATACCCATGATCTCAGCAATCTCCCTGTATGTCCTGTCATCGAGGTATAGCAGCATCAATGCCCTGTCCATTTCATTTAGGCCGCCGATATACTGGTAGAGCCGCCTGATATTGTCGTCCTGTATATTGTCATCCGGCACGCCGGAAACAATGCTTTCAGTGATTTCTACCGCATGCTGATGCCGCGCATCTTTCCGAAAAAAAGAAATTGCAGTGTTGAGAGATACGGTATATATCCAGGTAGAAAGCTTTACGCGGCCGTCGTACCTTCTGAATGAGTGCCACAGGTTCATCAAGATCTCCTGTTCGAGATCTTTTCGTTTATCAGGATGCCGGCAATACGAATAACAGATCTTCAGTATCAGGCCCCTGTGACGTTTAATAATATTGCTGAATTCATCATTATCCAAGGGAAGGGTGTTTACCATTATTATTCGCATGGAAAGCTAAAAAATCACAACAAGTTCAATTTTTTTTACCTCCGGGCCGAATAGTTACTTTTTTCATTTCTTCACGGCCGTAGAAGACCGGGAAATACATCATTTCCACCTTCGCGGGGTTTAGATGATAAACACCAGTAAACCGGGGCATCAAACGAATATCGAACCGATACTCTCCTTTTACCAGGCTATTGCAAAAGATGCTTACTTTATTTCTAAAATATTCGCGATGCACTTCGCCGGATAAATGAGACTGCTTTTTGTC
>CBIGXK010000466.1:0-2587 GCA_966193805.1 uncultured bacterium
TATTCATTTGCCTATTGCCTATCGTCTCTTCCTGTTTTTCCCCAAACTAAAATTCCGGTTCACGTTAAACCCGAAATAGATATCTCCTTCCCCCCATTCGCCGGGTGTACGCGCGATGTAATGCGATTCCACCATGCCCTGGGAATTACTGAACACCAGTTGAAACACATGCCCACCGGTTTCGATGTCCCAGCCAACAGAAAAAGAATTGTGCACATCCATGGATTCAACCTGTCCTGAAGGCAGGTAATTATATTCGAAGGTGATGCCCATCCTCTTGTTGAATTTCAGGCGGCCGCCGATCATTGTAGCGAACACGTCGTTGTTGTCCTGTACCGTTGGCACAAGATTGTAATGCAGCCACGTGGGCGATACCTGCAATGAGAACGATGACGTGAATTTCCGCGCAATCAGTAGTTGCGTGCTGTATGCCGTGCGGTATTTTGCGTTAAGGAAGGGTTTGTCCTGGAACTTCAACGTGTAATTGGTAAGGGTGCCGAGCAGGCTCAGGCTCACGGGAAATGATTTTGTTCCCTGCGTTTGCCGTACCAATTTGTATTTAAGATAGCCGTCGAAAGTTTTATCGAGCGAACTGCGCCCGATGCCGATACCGAGCCTGTCTGTAATTCCGAAGTCGAGTCCCAGCCTTATACTTGCATTGTCGAGGCCGAAGAAATTATACGCGCCGTCGTTCAGTTTTCCGAAGCGGTGCATGATGATGAAGTTCAGGTCGCCCTGTGCGGGAGATTCAACAGTTTGCGAATTGATGATGTGAATAGCCTTGAACGTGGCTTTCACCGGAAATGTTCCGGTTGCATTTGATGAATCTTCGAGGATATTTAATAACGAGTCCTGTGCGGAAGCATATTGAAACAGGCAGGTGGCGAATAGGAAAATGATCTTTTGCATGCTTAATATTTTTTGGTCCATTCAACCTTTATTTTTACGGTGTTTTCCTTTTCGATCTTATTCCTGACGATGAAAGGGATCTCGATGTTATAATCCGTTGGGTTTACTTTGAAGCTCGTGATGCCGGTGATGATGCCCCCTTTTATCGTTAATGTTGCCGGTTGTTCAATCACTTTCGTTACGCCGTGGATGGTGAGCTTGCCTTTTACCGTAATGTTGTAGGTGCCGTCTTTATCGAAGGGCACCTCTTCGGTGTAGCTGCCGCTGAAGGTGGCCTTGGGGTACTTGTCGCTTTCCACGTAGTTTTCGTTGAAGTGCTCCTGCATCAGCTTTTTGGGAAACACGAATTGTTTCATCAGGCAGCTAAAGGCGAGGTTTTTCTTGCCGCCGTCTATCACTGCCATGACGTGTTCGTTAACGGCGTCGATGTTTTCGAGAAAGGTGTGGGAGTGAAAGCTGATGGTGCCATTTCTCGACATGAGTAGCTGCGCTGAACACACGGTGCACGTGGCGATGAGCGTAGTGACTAAAACGATTTTTTTCATTAGGTTGTATTTATTTCCAGATTGCCGTCTCACTAATTATTCTGCATCCCGTGATTGATCCACGACCTGAACTTGTTGATATTGCACTCCGACAGTTTCGCTCCTCCGTCGGGCATCGGCGGGTAACCCGGCGCATGCGTGATCACACCCAGAAGGGTTCCGGTTTCGGCCTTCGCCTTAATATTCTGATAACCTTCGAGTATAATACCATTGCTCCCGCTGTTTGAGTTGGCGCCATGGCAGGTATAGCAGTTTGCAGACAGGAGCGGTACAATATCTTCCTGGTACTTCATATTCACCGTGTCGCACGAACCCGGCGGATTTTGCTCGTCAGATAGCATGTCCTCGCTGCTTTTTGAGCAGGCATAAATCATCAGCCCAAAAAATGCCAGTGTGATGATGACGCTATTTTTCTTCATTTGTTTATTTTTTTTATTGCACAAAAGATCTCCCTGAACCTTTGTTGAAGGTTCCGCCGGTTCCGGACCGCCCGGAAAAAATTATATTGTTTGGATTACCTGGTGTCGTGCAAAACCCCGATGCGTATACCTGCGCTGGTGATAGGAATGCTGCCAATGCCTATCTGCCTCAACGGTACCTGGAAATAAGGTTCGACTCTAAGAATAATGTTTGAAAACAGTTTATGTTCATAACCTCCGCTGATCTGCAAATTTGAAAATATCTTATTACCCGAATTACGATAATCTTTATATCCTTCAGACACCCAACCCATAGCATCGGCCTTGTATTCATACGACTCTTTTTTCATGAAGTATGAATTGAATCCGCCGGTAATAAAGAAAGTGTTTTTGCCGGGTGTAAATTCATACCGCACATCAATGGGCAATTCTATCATCTTGCAGCCGCCGTCGAGATAATACACCTCTGCATAAGCAGGTATGCCTGCAGCGGTTTTGTCAAAGTATTTACCATCGGTGTAATATTTTTTGCTGCTCCAGTATGCCGATGCTTCCACGGACCAGTGCGGACTGAAGCGGTAGCCGAGCAGCAGGCCCACGCCGCTGCCTATATTTTTTATTTCCTGGTATTTGATGGAGCTCAGGTCGGGACCTGCCATAACGCCAAAATAAAAGGAAGGCCGGGTGCTGTTAGGTTTTTTTTCTGCGGTTGTT
>CBIGXK010000467.1:0-2585 GCA_966193805.1 uncultured bacterium
GGGAAGCGACGGTTTCCGAATATCCAAAGAGTTGAACGATATGTTTGGATAGGGAAAAACTCCGGGCATTGTTTCGATTTCGGCGAGAAGATATCCTTCAACTGCTCGATTTTTTTGATAATTCCAAACAATTAAAAAAATTAAATAAAAACTTTTACTCTGTGCGCAGATTTTTCACCGGGTTCGCTATCGCGGCTTTTATCGATTGAAAACTCACCGTTACCAATGCAATCAACACCGCGGATATTCCGGCAACAACAAATATCCACCCACTGATTTCCACCCTGTATTTATATCCGGCGAGCCAGTTGTGCATTACCCACCAGGCCACCGGAAACGCTACAACGCATGCAATGCCTACCAGTTTCAGAAAGTCTTTTGAGAGCAGCATAGCAATGCCCGGCACACTCGCACCCAGCACCTTCCTGACGCCGATTTCTTTTATCCTGCGCTCCGCAGTATACGCGGCTAAACCAAACAGGCCCAGACATGAAATCAAAATGGCGAGCGTTGCAAACACATTGGATAATTTTCCCACGAGTTGCTCATTGCTCAGCATTTGATTGAACTGGTCGTCAACAAAGTGATAGGTGAAAGGATAAGTTGGATTATCTTTTTTGATGACGGCGCCAATTTGCTGTATGGCGATTTGCGCGTCAATACCGGGTTTAAGACGAACGTACAAATTAGACGCGTCTCTTTTGTTCACACAGAAAAAGATCACAGGATCCGGCTTGCCATACATATTGCCATACACGTAATCGTTCACCACGCCCACTATCTGCAGTTGTGCGCCGCTGGTGTCGTCATCCCAATGAAGCGTTTTGCCGATTGCCGTTCCCTGCCCCATTAACTCCTGCAACGACCGGGTGATCATGACATTCGTCTTTTTTGACTCAACACTGTCGGTGGATACAAAATCTCTTCCTGCCAACAGTTGCATACCGGCTGTTTTCACGAAATCCGGCGACACATATCGCAGGGAGAGCAACACCTGCGACTTTTCATTCTTCCCCTCCCACGTGAGACCGCTGGAATTGTTTCCGCCGTAAAGCGTATTGTAGTTAGATATGGCGACATTTTCTATTAACCCCGTGTTCAGCAGGTCGCTTTTTACGACATCGTAATTGCCGATCATTTCGCTGTTCATATCCACCTGCAGCAGGTTATTTACATTGATTCCAAGGTTGCGGTTTCTAACGTGTTGTATTTGTTGATAGATAATAACAGTGCCGATAATGAGTACGATGGATACGGTGAACTGAAGTATCACCAGGCCCTTCCTGATCAGCACCGCGCTGCCGTTTTTGAGCTTCAATCCCTTTAACACAAACACCGGGTTGAACGACGACAGGTAAAAAGAAGGATAACTTCCGGTCACCAATCCACAAATGCAGGTGATCGCCACCAGTGCACCGAGATGCAGGGGGTTATTCAGTCCGAGTGTCAACTGTTTTTCTACCAGTAGATTGAACGCGGGCAGCACAAGGGAGATAATCAACATTGCAAAAATCGACGACAATATTGCCATGAACATCGCTTCGCCGATAAATTGAACGATCAGCCTGCGTTTGCCAGCACCCAGCACTTTGCGCACGCCCACTTCTCTTGCACGCTTGTCGCTGCGCGCAGTGGCCAGGTTCATAAAGTTGATACAGGCAATTAGCAAAATGATCCATGCAATAATTGAGAACAACCGTACATATTCAATCCTTCCGCCGCGTGTTTGCACCCCGTTATCAAACTCGTCGCGCAAGTGCCAGTCGTTCATGCTCCATAAAAAAGGTACCGGGATTGCGGTGGGCCGTCTTTGTTGGATAAAGGTGCTCAGTATTTTGTCGACTGATGAAGTTTGTGTGCCGGGGCTTAGTTGAACATATGTGTTTACGCAGTTGTTGCCCCACGACTGTGCCCAGCTTTCATTTTCGTTGTACCAGATGCTAAACGGACTGACCCATTCAAAGTCAAGGCTGGAATTTTTTGGCAGATCCTTCAAAACACCGGTTATCACGAAATTTTGTTTATTGTCCACGCGCACGGTTTTGCCTACTGCATTTTTATCTGTGCCAAAAAACCTGATAGCCGCCGCTTGCGTGATCACTATCGTATTGCGTTGCGAAAAGGCGGTCCTGGCGCTGCCCTCAACAAAAGGGAAATTGAACATGCTGAACAGCGACGAGTCGGCATAGGTGCCATGGGCATATACCGCTTTATCGCCGATTGTAAAAAGTTTTACGTTGCCGGTGCCCGACAGCCGACAGGCGTTTGTCACGCCCGGAATTTCCGACTTGATGGCGGGACCCATCAGGGCCGGTGTAGAGCCGAATGTAGCGATGTAAGTGTCGTACTTCTGGTTCTCCCGTATCATGTACAACCTGTCTTTGTTCACATGAAACTGGTCGTACTTAAGTTCATCCTCAACCCATAAAAATATCATCGCCGCACATGCGATGCCTATGGCAAGGCCGAAGATGTTCAGAAAACTATAGCCTTTGTTTTTCCAAAGATTGCGAATGGTGGTATGCAGAAAGTTCTTCAACATACAAGAGTGATCGCATGCGCTGTGCCATTAATTAAGCGATTGA
>CBIGXK010000468.1:0-2566 GCA_966193805.1 uncultured bacterium
GTGGTGACGTTGATGTCGCCGAACCCGGAGTTCGGATCGAACGTCAAAACTTCGATGCCGATGATCCTCGCTGATGAACTCGATGTTGACTGGAAGAATGTGATCGTTAAACAGGCCGATTTCTTCCCCGAGCGGTTCGACCGTCAATTTACGGGCGGGAGCCAGGGTATTCGCCTGGGATGGAAACCTTTGCGGACAGCAGGCGCAACGGGTAGGCAAATGCTGGTGAATGCGGCCGCCCAAACCTGGAGTGTTCCTGCGGCGGAGATAACCGCTGCGGCCGGAATGCTTTACCATAAAGCGAGCGGAAGAAAGGCAGGGTATGGTGAAATGGCCTCTGCTGCCGCCGCACTTCCTGTACCGGAAGAAGTTGCACTAAAAGATATCAACGATTTCAAGATCATTGGTACATCGAGGAAAAATGTTGACGGACAAAATATCGTTACGGGTAAACCATTGTTTGGAATCGATCATGTGGAGGAAGGAATGTTGATTGCCATGATCGCACATCCTCCAGCATTCGGTTTGAAAGTGAAATCTCTGGATGATACCGACGCGAGAAAAATGCCGGGCATTAAGGATGTGTTTATCTTCAAAACCCTTTTGGATGATTATGAAAGAAACAATTTCGATACCACCACCTTTACTGAACTGGTGGCGGTAGTGGGAAATACCACATGGGAGGTGATGAATGCGAAGAAGGCGCTGAAAATAGAATGGGAAAAAACAACGGACACCGAAGTTATCGTGCAGGGCAGGGGAGGAAAACAAACCGTCACCATACCCGGCGGACTGGAAAGTACGCTGGGTCATCGGGCCAGGATGGCCGAGATGGCAAAAAAGCCTGCTAAGGTGCTGAGAAAAGACGGCGATCCGGAAGGCGCGTTCAGGAGAGCTGCCAAAGTACTCGAGCGAACCTATACGGCTCCCTATCTCGCGCATAACACCATGGAACCCGTTAATTGTTTTGCCCACGTTACTGCTGATCAGGCAGAAATTTATGGACCGATACAGGCGCCTGAGTTCATCAGGAACACGCTTTCGGCGCGGTTGAAACTTCCTAAGGAAAAGATTCACATCAGGCTGGCGAGGATGGGCGGAGGATTTGGGCAGCGGGCGTATGGTCATCACATGGTAGAGGCAGCGGTGATCTCACAAACGGTGAATGCGCCGGTAAAAATGATGTATACGCGTGAAGACGACATGACTTACGGCATTTACAGGCCCACGTACACCGCCACCTACCGGGCGGCACTGGATAAAGACAATAACCTTATTGCTTTTCATGTAAAGGGAGGCGGCATTCCGGAGCACCCCGTTCATGCGAACCGGTTTCCTGCCGGTGCCGTAGACAATTACCTGGCCGAAGGATGGGAATTGCCTTCAAATATTACCATTGGCGCTTTTCGCGCACCGCGATCGAATTTTATTGCCGGAGCAGAACAATCATTCATGGATGAGTTGGCCGAACTGGCCGGAAAGGATCCGGTAGAATTCAGGCTGCAACTCCTGGAGCGCTCGCAGAAAGATCCTGTTGGAAAGGATAACGATTACGATGCAGAAAGGTACGCGGGTGTGATAAAACTGGCAAGCGAAAAATCGAAATGGAACGAGCGGCCCGCAAATGTGCACCGCGGCTTCTCAGCTTATTTCTGTCACAATACCTATGTTGCCGAGGTGCTCGATATCGAGATGCGCAACAATAAGCCGGTTGTACAAAAGGTGTGTGCCGCCGTTGATTGTGGCATTGTGGTGAACCCCGATGCCGCGGCGAATATGGGACAGGGTGCGATTATCGATGGCATCGGCAACGCTTTTTTCGGTGAAATGAGTTTCGTGGATGGTGTGCCGGAGAAAAATAATTTCGACAAGTACCGCCTCATCAGGCAGAAGGAGGCGCCCAAATCGGTTGATGTATATTTCGTGGACAACGACCACGATCCTACAGGCCTTGGTGAGCCGCTGTTCCCGCCCATTTTTGCTGCGGTTGCCAACGCGATGTACCGCGCCACCGGCAGGCGTTTCTACGAGCAGCCCTTTGGCAAGGATGTACAGGTGCCGATGTAGTTAAAAAAACCAGAAAAATAATTTTGATGTGCTTAATTAGACCGAATGGTCTATTTTTGCCTTTTACATTATGACCAAGGCAGAACGTACAAAGCAATTCATTATTGAGCGATCGGCGCCTATCATTAATAAGAAAGGAATGGCAGGCACTTCCCTCAGCGATATCATGGAGGCCACAAAATTGGCCAAAGGAGGTATCTATGGAAACTTTGGAAACAAAGATGAGATATGCCTGGAATCGTTCTCCTACCTGGTGAAGTTGCGGGCAGCGCACTTCGACAAAGTTGTGGCTGACGCTGCTACAGCAAAAAATAAACTGTTTAACCTCCTGGATGCCTATCAGAAGAGCAATGTTTTGGAGGGAGGCTGCCCGCTTTTAAACTTTGGCGTCGAATCCGACGATACACATCCAAAAATGAACGAACGGGTGAAAAAAGCCATCCGGTCTTCTCAAAAAAGAATTTTCAATATTCTTAGCAAGGGTGTTGCAGATAAAGAG
>CBIGXK010000469.1:0-2555 GCA_966193805.1 uncultured bacterium
ATCAAAATATGGATGTCATAGGTATATTTATCACATAAATAATCAACTTATCTTTATATAAAATACCTAATGGCCGAAAAAGTTTTCAACCGGATAAAAGCGGTGCTTGCGGAGCAGCAAAAGACTAACCTGTGGTTGGCTAACAGGCTCGACATGAGCCCTAATACCGTGTCGAAATGGTGCACCAACAGTATGCAGCCAACGGTCGAAACCCTTTTTCGCATTGCGGCTGTCCTTGACGTGAACGTTCGCGAATTGTTGGTAACCACAAAGTGAGGGTAGGTAATTTGATGTATAAACATTAATTTACTATAAAAATTGGACTATGGCAATCACATGGAAAATCGACCCGGCACATTCGGAAATTCAATTTAAGGTGAAGCACCTGATGATCACGACCGTTACCGGCTATTTTCGCAAATTCGACTGCGAGGTGACCACCGAAACGGACGATTTCAATTCGACGAGGGACGTTCGGTTTACTGCTGACATCAATTCGATTGATACCAACAACGAACAGCGCGACACGCACCTCAAATCGGCGGACTTTTTTGATGCCGCCAACAATCAACAGGTCATCTACCCCGGAACACGTTACGAAACGCTTGGCAGCGAAGCCACGCTGCAGGGCAACCTTACCATCCGTGGCATCACGAAGCCCATTTCCCTGAATGTTGATTTTGGCGGAACCGTTGTTGATCCTGCCGGACAAAAAAAGGCCGGCTTTACGATTACGGGGAAAATCAGCAGGAAGGAATTCGCACTGATGTGGAACGCCGTAACCGAAGCGGGAAGCGTTGTGGTGAGCGATGAAGTGAGGATCAATGCCGATGTCCAGTTGATCAAACAGGCGTGAGACTTTTCACGTCTCCGGGGATTTTCTATATATTTAGTCCCTCATGATTTATGGCATCAACACATTCCTGTTCACATCACCATTTACCACCTCCGATTTTCATGTATTAGAAAAATGCAGGGAGTGGGGATTCGACTCTGTTGAGATAGCAGTCGAAGACGTTGCGCACATTGACGGCAAAAAACTTAGCAAGGCGTTAGCGGATAACGGACTCGTCTGCGGCTCTGCCTGCAGTGTCACCGGCCCCGGTCGCGACCTTCGTGGCAGCCGCGAGGACCAGGAGCGCTCCCTCGATTACATCAAGGGCCTTCTCGACCTGATGGCGGAAATTGACTGCCCGGTGTGCATGGGTCCGTTGTATTCAGCAGTTGGCCGCGCGGAAATGGTCGGGAAAAATGAGTATAACAGGCAATGGGCGCTTGTTGTCGGTCATCTTTCCACGTTGTCTGATTATGCGGCCCAACGAAACATAAAGCTTGCCCTGGAGCCGCTGAACAGGTATGAAACCGACTTCGTGAATACCGCTGAACAGGTGATGAACCTGGTGCGCGATGTGGGTCGTGAGAATATTGGCGTGCTGCTCGACACCTATCACATGAACATCGAAGAAAAAGATCCTGCAAAAGCCATCCAAACGGCTGGCGAGAGGCTTTTTCATTTCCATGCCTGTGGCTGCGACCGCGGCACCCCGGGCAACGATCACATCAACTGGGATCCGATCGTGGCGGCATTAAAGAACATAGGCTATAATAAAAGCATTGTGATAGAATCTTTTTCAACGGAAGTAAAAGTGATTGCGAAGGCGGCATCCATCTGGAGAAAATTCGAACCATCACAGGAAGACATCGCCGTGAAAGGATTGCAGTTTCTTCGTTCACAATTCAAATGATATTTTAGAAGATGAGATACCTGTTCGTATTGTTTGCTCTTTTTATTCTTGCTTCGTGCGGCGCACAAAAAAATCCTTCCGAAAAACCGAAGAAAAAAATTGTGTTGATACCGGGTAATGACAGCCACGGCGTTGGTGAACACGAACACCTCGGCGGTTGCCGGCTCCTCGCAAAGCTGCTGAATGAAAATGTTCCGGGCGTTGAGGCGGTAGTAACCGAGCAGGGATGGCCTAAGGATACGACAATTTTGGATGATGCCGATGCGATCGTCATGTACAGCGATGGTGGCGAGGGCCACATGGTGATTCCGCACATGGCGCATATCGACAGGTTGATGGATAAGGGCGTTGGATTGGTGAACCTGCATTATGCCGTCGAAATTCCAAAGGGAGAAGGCGGAGAGAAGTTTTTAAAATGGACCGGTGGATATTTTGAAACGGATTATTCTGTAAACCCTTTTTGGGTGGCGAAATTCGATAAGTTCCCCGATCATCCCATTACGAGAGGGGTGCAGCCGTTTGAAATAAGAGATGAATGGTATTATCACATGCGGTTCGTGGAGAACGACAAAAATCTTACGCCTATACTTGTTGCGCTTCCGCCGCCTTCTTCGTTGGAAAGGGAAGACGGGCCGCATGAAAATAATCCGTCTGTTCGCGAAGATGTGCTGGTGAAAAAGATTCCGCAGACGATGGCATGGGCGTTTGCCAGGTCAAATGGGGGTAGGGGATTTGGGTTCACCGGCGCGCATGTCCATAATAACTGGATGAATGATAATTTTCGGAAGCTGGTGCTGAATGCAATTGTGT
>CBIGXK010000470.1:0-2554 GCA_966193805.1 uncultured bacterium
CAGTAGGAAAGGGCGGCAGCGTTGTGTGTGATGAGGAAGACAATCTTATGTTGAGCGGCAATCTTCTTCAGTTGTTCCAGCATCTCGTGTTCGGCGCATGGGTCGAGTTCATTGAAGGGTTCATCGAGCACCAGCAGGTCGAATTCTTTATACAGGGCGCGCGCCAATGCCAATCGCTGGCGTTGCCCGCCACTCAGGTTCCTTCCGCTTTCTGCAATTAGTGTGTGCGCGCCAGCAGGCAATATCGTATCGAGTCCGGTAATGTGCACAACACTCTCGAGCTTCTGATGATCGTGACCTGCTTCCTCCAGTGTAATATTTTCCACTGCAGGCCCGTGTACGAAAAAGGCGTCCTGCCGTACATAGGCTACGCGGTTCCAAAAACTTTTACGCGCTTCTGCGTCGCTCATTTTGCCGTTTATCGAGATGCTTCCACCTTGCGGAGCAATAAATCCCAATAGCAGGTTGATGAGCGTTGTTTTTCCGTAGCCCGACATTCCCGTTATGCCCAGCACATCGCCGGTCTCGGCTTTGAAGGATACATTGGATAATATTTTTTTAGCCGGATAGTCAAAGCACACCCCTTCGAACTTAACCGACCGAATATGTTCCTGCGTAAGTGTCCTTTTGTGCGAACCGGATGCCGGTGGCGCCAAATCAACAGTGGTGAAGGCATAACTTTTCAGTTGGCTGGTGATATTCGTCATCTTCACTACGCCCGGAATGATTTTGTACGCGGCAATCATCAATGCGCCAATGGTTTCGAGGGCAATGGCACTGCCCGCTGCAAAAAACCGGTGAATCACGATCAGTACGAGTAATCCAAATACGGTAAATACCTCCATCAATCTCGATGGGATATGCTGGATCACCAGCCGCTGTGCGAGGTAGTGATTCAGTTGCTGCTGCGAGCGGTGGTAGCGATCTACAAAAAAATCATTCTTCAAATAAACATTGCTTTCAACAAAAGCATTGAGCGCTTCCTGCAAATATTGAATCACCTTTTCGCCGGCCCTTTTTTCGTGTCTCCGGCCGGCTTCCAGTTTTCGTTTCATGAAAATGGAAAGTATCCACATGCAGGGAATAAGTATCGCAGCTAATAGCAATACCAGCCATGGATCATACAAGGCAATGGCGATAATGGTGATCAATATCAGCACGAACTGGCTGAACAGTTGTTGCAATCCGTTAAGCACATAATGGCAAAATTCTATGGGTTGTTGCCGCACCTTTCGATTGACTACGGATGAATCGAGGTGCACAAAATTTTCATAGGGTCCGAACAGGTATTGCACGAGATTGTCTTTCGATATGCGCGACGCTACATCATACACAAAATAATATTGCTTCCTTGCGACGAAAACGCCAAGCAGGTTTTTGAGCGTGTACAGGAAGAAGAAAGATACGATCGGCAACAAACCATCATTTCCAAACAACGAAAAGATAGCAGCCGTTTGCATGGAGCGGCCCTGCGTGTAAAACGCTATTACAAAGAATAATCCCGCAAGAAAAGCGATATCGAGCAGGCTGACGATCACATCCGCCACCGCGAGCTTCCATAAATACCGCTTTTCCCTGTTGTTAAGAATGATGAAAACTTTTGCAGGTATTGTCTTCAAATTCATCCCTTTAGTAATACGGGATGCTCTATGCCGGGGTTGCTTTTTTTAGTTGTCAATTACCGGCCCTTTAATCTATTAACGAAGCAAAAGAGGTAATCATAACAAATAGACAACAAAATCAGCGCATGCTTTCTTTCAAACGATGATAATCTATCTCATCAAACAATTTCAATATTTTCTGCTGAAGATAATCAGGATCACTTTCAAAGGCACCGAGATGCGTCCATTTATAATAAACGATGATCACTTGCGCACCTTTTGAACCAGGCGCCACATCAAAATAACCAGGATTGACTTTGTACAAGGCATCTCCCTCCCTGCGGCCGACAGGCGAAAGCGATTCCAGAGAACCGAAATCCCCTTTTTCGATAACCCTGGCCGGAGCATTCGCTTCCGAGGGCGTCATGGCGCTCATCACACTTTTCAAGTGCGTGCGCTCCGTCTCTAACTGGCTAATCTTCTCCCTTGCCTGCGCTACCTGGCCGTTCATGGTAGTGATCGTAGCTGCCAGAACATCCTTGATCGAGTTGTCTACCCCGTTTGCAATCGTCTCCTTTGTTTCTTTTATATTCTTTTGTATGTCGGCGATTGTTGCCTTCCAACTTTTTACATTGAATTCATTTTTTGCCACGAGGTAGTCCATGTAATTCATGCGGGTAAAGGGTATGAAGACAGGCCTGTTGTTCGCTTTGATGATACGAATAGGTTGGCTGGGTACCGAGTGTGGATGGCCGTAATAACGGTAGTTGATCTCAATATAATCCTCCGTCGAATCTGTAACCGGTATTTCTTCAAAGAAATCGGGAATGTTCAGCTCTGCACAATCATGCGAATAACTTCCCTGCTGGTGAGTAAAATGTTCAATATTATTCGTCTCTAACGCAAAAAGAACACCGTCGAGGCTCTTTTTTACCGCGCCCGTGGTATGGTCA
>CBIGXK010000471.1:0-2548 GCA_966193805.1 uncultured bacterium
GATGGACGGATACGGGCTCAAGAGGCTGTTATTATCTTCTTAAAACCTGCCGGGCTATAGTGGGATCCGGTATTATTTGCTGAACTTTTAGAGCCATTGACTGCCTGTATGATCAAAAACTACCTGAAAATTGCCTGGCGAAACGCACTCAAACATAAAGGTTTCTCGCTGATCAATATTGTCGGTCTTGCAATCGGGATCACAACAACTCTCCTCATTTTCTTATACGTACACAACGAACTAACATTCGATCAATACAATACAAAAAGCGACAGGATCGCGAGGGTCACCACAACTCTACACGCGCCGGAATCGGATCTTGTGCTGGCAACGTCCCCCACTCCCCTGGCAACGTTTTTAACGCGCGAATATCCCGAAGTAGCCGCCGCAGCCAGGCTGGAGCCGGCTACGCCCGCGGTCAAATTGCATCAGGAGGTATTCAGGGAAAAAGCCTTTTTCAAAACCGACCAAAGCATCTTCTCGATATTCTCATTCGAGTTTTTAGAAGGCTCGGCCGCCGGCGCATTAACGCGCCCTCAGTCAATCGTGATCACTGCATCCACCGCCAAAAAATATTTTGGAAAGGTACCGGCTCTCGGAAAAACAATTGTTTGTAATGAACAAAACCTGTCAGTAACCGGCGTAATAAAGGATAGGCCTGAAAATTCGGACATCAGGATTGACGCGCTTCTTTCTGCAGATTTCTCTGCATCCACCGGCTGGATGGATGATTTCACTATTTTCACATTTGTCCTGTTTAAACAAAAACCCAATCTGCGCAAATTCGAAGAAAAACTGACGGCCATCAGTAAAAAATATATCCAGCCCGAGCTCGACGCTATGGATGCCAAGACATATCACGTCGAATTCGTACTGGAACCGTTATCAGAAGTGCATTTTAGCAAGGGAAAATTAGCCGATACACCGAAGGGAAACAAGCAATTCAGTTACCTGCTTTCAATGCTGGCGATACTGATTCTGATCATTGCGTTGCTCAACTACATTAACCTTTCGACGGCAAAAGCAACTGAGCGGGGAAAAGAGGTAGGCATTCGAAAAGTAAGTGGCGCAGGGTATTCTCAGTTGGTGAGGCAATTCCTGTTGGAGTCGTCATTCCTTGTTACTATTGCCTGGATACTGGCAACCGCCTTTGTATGCATTACTTATCCCTTCTTTAACAGCTTATTTGAAACGGGCATTGAGCTCGACTGGAACTACATCATTCTGTTTGCAGGCGGCCTTTTCATAGCAACAATATTACTGGCCGGTCTCTATCCCGCTTTCGTAATATCCCGTTTTAAACCGGCGAAGGTATTAAAAGGCAGTTGGCGCCGCGGCGCCGGTGGAATAGCGGTGCGAAAAGTGATTGTGGTGGCACAGTTTGCAATAGCCTCCGGGTTAGTGATGGGAGCAATCGTTATTTATCAGCAAATGCGGTTCATCGACAAGAAGGATCTGGGGTTTAACAGGCACCAGCTATTGAACATTTACCTGCCGAGGGACTCTTCATACCAAAGCGCAGCAACAGCGTTTCAAAACGTTTTGCGTAAGCATCCCGCAATTACCGGGATGACGATCGGCAGCGGCATGGTGGAAGACGGAATGGCAATAGGAACCACGTTTGCTGAAAGTGAAAAAGGCAAAAGAGAGCTGATGGCAAAGTGTTTTTCCGTTGACGAAAATTTTTTGCCGGTTTTCCAGATCCAGCTGGTACAGGGACGAAATTTGAGTGACAGCTTCACCACCGATAAGAAAGAAGCGTTTTTAGTAAATGAAGCGTTTGTGAAATTGATGGGATGGAAATCTCCTATCGGAAAATCAATGGACGGGTTCAATCATAAGGGACAAGTGGTGGGTGTTGTCAAAAACTTTTACTACACATCTTTGCATAATCTCGTTGAGCCGGCTATATTGGTATACGACAATGTTCCGGTCAACACCACGACAGTCAGAATTAAAGCGAAAGATCTTGATAAAATCAAGAATGTATTCAAAAAATACTTTCCGTCGCAGCCCTTTAATTACGAGTTTTTCGATGACATCGTGGATAGGCAGTATGTAAAGGACAAGGCGACGATGTCGATGTTCACTTTTTTCACCGGGCTGGCCATCTTTGTTTCGTGCCTCGGCTTATATGGGCTGGCCGCCCTGATTGCCTTACAGCGGATGAAGGAAATTAGCATCCGCAAGGTACTGGGCGCTTCCATAAATCAGCTGGTGTCATTGTTAACAAAAGAGTTCATGACCCTTCTAGTCTGGGCATCTCTGATAGCGTTGCCCACTTCAGGCATTGCGCTCAGCGGATGGCTGCAAAATTACGCCTACCACATTCCTTTAAGTTGGTGGATGTTCATTATCCCGGTTTTCATCACTTTACTCCTCACTCTTGCTGTTATCAGCGGTGAAGTGATCAAAGCGGCCCTGGTCAATCCTGTCAAAAACCTCCGGGCTGAATAGTTACTTTTTTCAGCATTTTCTATTTCTGGATATCCGGCATATTTCATAAATTAAAAATGAAAGTCTGCCATTATCAGCTTGTCTCAATCAA
>CBIGXK010000472.1:0-2537 GCA_966193805.1 uncultured bacterium
GGATTGAATTTATGGAACCGCAAAAAGAACACTTTCAGGAGATATATTTTTTACCCGGAAGATACCCTCGCGTTTGGGAAAAACATTGTCAGCTCAGTTATCCAGGACCGCAACAATAATTATTGGGTGAGCTCCTATGCCGACGGGGGCCTGCATGCCCAAAACCCCGAAAATGGAATTTTCAGGACATACCTGAAAGGCTTAAGCTTCGCCCGGGTTTTTGAGGATGCCGAAGGCAAATTATGGGCCGGAGGAATTGAGGGCCTGTTTTATTACGATCCCAACAAAGATGATTTTGTCCGATACAAGGATCCGCTTGGCCTCAACCAGCTTCTGGATATTAAATCAATTGTTGAAGACGATGAACATAATCTATGGTTAAGCACATCGAATGCGGTTGTAAAAATCAATAAGGCGAGAGACCTGGTGACGACGTATGATAACCATTTCGGGATAGATCACGAAATGACTTACGGCGTTGCACACAAAGGGCGGTCGGGCAAACTGTTTTTCGGTGCGATGTCCGGCTACTACAGCTTCTCACCAAAAGAATTCAACAAAGAAAGCGAACCGCCTAAAATATTGATCTCACGTTTTCACCTTGGTAACGAAGACTTGCTGCCTGACGAAAACGGACCCCTTACAAGTTCTATCGACCGTACGGAAAAAATTAAACTGAGTCACCATCAGAATGTTTTCTCGTTTGACTTCGCAGCGATAGATTTTATCGATCCGAAGGCGAACCGGCAACTGTTCATGCTCGAGAACTACGACCAGTCGTGGAACCTGGCCGGCTTTGAAAGAAGGGCCCTGTACTTCAATGTGCCGCCGGGAAAATACGTGTTCCGTGTAAAGGCGGTTAATGCCTATGGAAAGTGGTCGGAACGAAGGATCGATATCGAAATTGTGCCGGCCTGGTGGAGCCGGTGGTGGTTCAGGATCGCAGCGCTGCTGGTAACTGTAATGGGAATATATTTCCTGATCCGGTGGAGGCTCCAGGAAAAGTTTCGCCTTCAAATGGAACGAGCCGACAGGGAGAAGGAACTCTCGCTGTTGCAGCATCGCACGGCGCAGTTAGAAATGCATGCGCTTCGCGCCCAGATGAACCCTCATTTCTTGTTCAACTCGCTCAATTCAATTAACAGGTTCATTATTCAGAACAACAGCGAACAGGCATCTGCATACCTTACCAAGTTCTCGAGGCTGATGCGACTCATTTTGCAGAATTCACAAAATGAGCTTGTATCTCTTGAAAACGAAGTTGAAGCGCTAAAACTTTACCTCGAGCTGGAAGCCGTTCGTTTCGACCATCATTTTACTTACAAAATAAAAATTGACGAAACCCTGGACATTGCTGCCCTAAAAATTCCTCCGCTCATTATACAGCCTTATGCCGAAAATGCCATCTGGCACGGGCTGATGCACAAGGAAGAAAAGGGGCATCTGCTCATCGAGCTTATTGAAGATGGCGAATTTCTTATTTGCAGGATCACCGATGACGGCATAGGGCGGCAGAAGGCGGCTGAATTGAAAAGCAAATCCGCTTCCACACATAAGTCGATGGGAATGAAAATCACTGCCGACCGTATCTCCACCATGAAACAAAAGAAATCGAATCAAAACCACATAAAAATAACGGACCTCGTTCTTGCCGACGGAACACCCGCAGGAACAAGCGTTGAAATAAAAATATCGCTGCAATATGATTAACGCGGTTCTTATCGATGATGAAAAGCATTGCCTCGAAACACTCAGCATGATGCTGACAAGGCACTGCAAAGAGGTGGTCATTCTTGAAGAATGCCGGTCTGCAAAAAAGGGACTGGAATCCATCAACAAGCATCGACCTGACCTGGTATTTCTCGACATCGAAATGCCGATGATGAACGGCTTTGAATTGCTGGAGCAGTTCACCACCATCCCGTTCGCCGTTATTTTTACCACCAGCTACGACCAGTATGCGATAAAGGCATTTCGATATAGCGCTTTGGATTACCTGTTGAAACCCATCGACCCCGAAGAACTCGTGGCTTCGGTAAAGAAAGTGTCATCCCAAAAAAGCCTCCCTTTTGCGGAGCAGTTCGACATCCTGCTAAAACAGATTAAGCACAAGGGAACGGGCTTTGAAAAAATCGCCGTGCCCACCATAGAAGGCTTCGAGCTTATACGCGCCGACCAGATCATTCGCTGCGAGGCCGATGATAATTACACGCACCTGTTCTTAAAAGATAAGTCGAAAATAGTGGCCTGCAGAATGTTAAAAGAGATGGAAGAATTGCTGCAGGAGTTTCGGTTCTTTGTGCGGGTCCACAATTCCTACCTCGTTAACATGAACGAGGTGGTGAAGTATGTTCGCGGCGAAGGCGGATATCTGCTTATGAGCGACGGTTCAAACGTCGGCATTTCAAAGAGTCGGCGCGAATCGCTCATCAAATGGTTCGTTTAAGCTTTCGTTTTTATATTTTCCCCTGTTAATTTACTCACTCCGAACAACCGGATACCGCCAAAAACGGCCAACTACCCAACACCCCTGGGAG
>CBIGXK010000473.1:0-2535 GCA_966193805.1 uncultured bacterium
ACACAAAAGCCGCTGCCAGCTCAGCAGGCTGCCCCGCACGCTTCATGGGCGTATTCTGCCCGAACTTTGAAACCTCCTCAGGTGGAAAAGTGGAAGGGATCAACGGTGTCCAGATAGGTCCGGGCGCCACGCAGTTCACCCGTATCCCTTTTTCGGCCCATAAACCCGCAAGGCTCGCGGTAAAATTCTGTATCGCTCCTTTTGTCGAAGCATAAGCCACAAGCGTCGGATTGGGCTTGTAAGCATTTACAGAAGTAGTGTTCACAATAGTGCTGCCCGGCTTCAGGTGCGGTTCGGCCGCCTTGCACAAATAGAACATCGAAAAGATGTTGGTGCGGAAGGTGTGTTCCAGTTCTTCCGACGTCAGCTCCTGCAACGAATCATGCGACATCTGGAAGGCGGCATTATTCACTAACACATCTATTCCTCCCAATTCATCCACTGCTTTTTTGATGATCGTCTTGCAATGTTCCTCGTTGCTGATATCGCCGGGAACCAACACCACCTTGCGGCCCGCCTCCTCAACGAATGTCGCCGTTTCTTTTGCGTCATCGTGCTCATCCAGGTAGGAAATCAGTACATCGGCGCCCTCGCGGGCAAATGCGATCGCAACGGCGCGGCCAATGCCCGAATCGCCACCGGTGATCACGGCTTTTCTTCCCAGCATTTTACCCGAGCCCTTGTAAGAGGTTTCACCGTGGTCGGCTTTCGGATTCATCTTTTCATCGGAACCCGGCACCTCCTGGTGCTGTTCGGGATAAGGCGGCTGAGGATATTGCTTTACCGGGTCCTTCATATTTTTTGATTCGGTGTTACTGGCCATAAAAAGTTTGTTGATTGTGAGTAGGTGTTTCAGAAACTATGCCAGCGGCCGGCGCGTAGTCACCGTGCGCGTTGAATTATTTGGTATATTAGGAAAAGCATTTTATGCGCTGCTTACTTATCCTGACAACTGCTTTGCTCCTGGGCAATATCCTCATTTCCCAACCGCCTTATGCGGGCAACTACGAACAAATGCGGCAATACGAAGGCGAATACCGGCAACCCGATAAGTCGCTGCTGCAAATTGCCGCATCTCCGAAAGATGGTAACCTCTACATGATCGATAGGGGAAGAAAATATCTGCTGAGGCTCAACGGCAACGACATTTTTTTTAATCCCTCAAACGAGCAGCTCGTGTTTACGAGGGATAAAAAGGGAAACGTTAACGGGTATGCCATCAGCGGACAAAAATTTCCGCTGGCCAGGAAAACGCCCGGCGACATACGCCTGTGGTATGCCCGTGAACCAGAGGGAACCAAAAAATATGTTTATAAGAGAAGCCTTCGTCCAAAATTAAATGACGGGATCAACATCGGCGGTATCGGGGCCGCGGGGCTCGACAAAGATCGTATCCGGGAAATGGTTGATAAAGTGGTAGACGGCACCTATCCCGACGTACATAGTATTTTGATTGCGCGAAACGGCAAGCTGATCGTAGAAGAATATTTTTATCAATACGACCGCAACACGCAACACCAGTTGCGGGCGGCAACGGGCAGCGTAATATCGGCGCTGATGGGCATCGCATTGGGTAAAGGATTCATCAGCGGCATCGATGATTCCGTGGAAACGCATTTCCCCGGTTTTAGCGCCGGCGCCAACGGCGACCAACCCGTAACGGTACGCGAGCTGCTGTCGTCGGCCACGGGGCATAGCTGCGGCTACAGTGAAGATTCGTGTTTTTCAAATGCGGTGATGGTGGGAAGGTTCATTGAAAAACTGTCGAAGCAGCAATTAGTTGCGTTTGCCCGCGACAATCTTTTTGGACCGCTGGGCATCAGGCAATACGAGTGGAAATTCGAACCTGAAAAGCAGGAGGCAGCCATGGAGAGCCAATTGTTTTTAAAGCCGCGCGACATGCTCAAGTTCGGCATGATGTATCTTGACAACGGACAATGGGATGGCCGGCCGGTCATTCCTCCCGGCTGGGTGAGGGAGTCGTTGGCGAAGCAAACGGGGGCAGGTGAGGAAGATTACGGATACATGTGGTGGCTCGACGAGATGGAAGCCGGTGGAAAGCAGTTCATGAGCTGCTCTGCGAGAGGTAGCGGCGGGCAGCGGATCTATTTATTTCCTGACCACGAGCTTGTGGTGGTGATCACTGGCGGTAGCTTCGACAGCGAACCGTCTTCCGATTTGATCGTCGTGAATCATGTGCTGACGGGATTGGAGTAAGGAGACGGAAGACGGGAGACGCAATGTTTTTAATTAAAAAAATATTCTCGTCTTTCAGACAACCATTAAAAGTACTTCTCAAAACCCAATCCCACCGTCAATATCGAATTTTCCCGCTTTAGCCTGTTTAGCTTATTATAAGTAAACGACGTGGTCAAACTCACCCACCTGTATATCTTCACCGACAGTGATGATGACGACTTGATAATATAATCCGTCTTTAGAGAAAATGAGTTCTGAAGAAAATGGATGCCTTCAAGAACAATTAAATTCGCAATGTTAAACGAATACTTCACGCGAAGCGAATTCCTCCACGTG
>CBIGXK010000474.1:0-2518 GCA_966193805.1 uncultured bacterium
CGGTAAGTTTTCAATCAATAAAAGCGGCGCTTGCCAACCCGGTAAAAAGCCTGAGAAACGAATAGAAGTTTACCAATTCCTTCATTCGAAAATAAAATCTACAAAAGGAAAACCAAAATTCTCTCGCTGCCGTAACTACTCCAGACACACGATCCCCTGCGTGTTGTAAAATCCATTCTTCATTTATTAAAGTTGAGATCATGACGAAAAATGAATTCATTTCATCACGCCGCCATTTCCTGGGATTTGCCGGCGCAACCGCCGGGCTGATTGTTGTCGGTTCCGGCTGTAAAAAAGAGCAGGTCGCTTCCAATGATGTTGCCGACGGCGTTGACCTGGGGTCGGGAGATCCGGGGATACTTAACTATGCCTATGCGCTGGAGCAACTTGAAGCCGCTTTTTACAGCCAGGTGATCATGTCGCAATATTCGGGTATCTCCTCAACGGAAGCCGCCTTGCTTACCGACATACGCGACCATGAAATTGCCCACCGCGAATTTTTTAAAGCAGCGCTGAAAGACGGCGCAATCGCAGACCTGGAATTCGATTTTTCGTCCGTTGATTTTGGGTCGCGCGACAGCGTGCTGGCCACCGCCAAGGCGTTTGAAGATCTCGGTGTGTCCGCGTACAACGGCGCGGGCAGACTCATACAAACGGACGATTACCTTGTACTGGCGGGCAAGATCGTTTCAGTTGAGGCCAGGCACGCCGCCTGGATACGCGATGTGATCAGCAGCGGCACCTTCGCCGACGATACAGTGATTGACGCGAACGGACTGGACGATAGTAAAAAACCAACCGAGGTGCTCGACATCGCCAAAACATACATTAAGACGCCGATCAATGCCATCAATTTACCAACCTATTAAAAAAACAACATGAACCTGCATCATATTATCAATGAAATAGAGAAAGTCGATGCCAACGTGCACGATCGCATCGATACGAGAAGGGCCGCACTCAAAAGTTTCCGCAACTTCGGCGGAAAGATTGCCCTGGCAGCAGTACCCATCGCTTTTGGCTCGTTGTTCAAAAAAGCCTACGGCGGAGTAAAAGGAACTGCTGATGTGATGGATGTGCTCAATTATGCGCTGACGCTGGAATACCTTGAAGCTGAATTTTATGCTCAGGCGCTGCTGGCTTCCGGCTTACTACCGTCGGGCCAGGTAAATATGTCGATCCAGACCATTTCCAAACATGAAACTGCGCACGTCAACTTTTTGAAAACGGCGATTGCCAGCGCCGGGGGAACACCGGTAGACAAACCCGCTTTTGATTTCTCTGTAGGAAACGGCTCCGGAGAAGGTCCCATCAAGGATGCCTTTACCGACCTGGGACTGTTTCTTGCCGTGGCGCAAACCTTTGAAGATACTGGTGTAAGAGCGTATAAGGGTCGTGCCGCTGAATTGAAGGGTAGTGGTGACGTGCTTACCGCGGCGCTGCAGATTCATTCCGTAGAGGCGCGCCATGCTGCTCATCTGCGGCTGCTGAGAAAAGAACTTGGTTCCGGCGTGGGCGATCTCAAGCCCTGGATCACAGGCAAAGAGAGTGGCATCAATAACGCCCTTGTACAACCGAGCTATGACGGTGAAGAGAACACAACACAAGCCGGAGTGAAAATTGCGAATATCGGCGGGTTCGACATCAGTGAAGCGGCTGCATCCGAGAGTTTTGATGAGCCACTGAGTGCCGAACAGGTATTGATGATCGTAGACGGCTTTATTGTGTGAGTGTACTTTGTTTATCGTGAAGCCACACAACTGTACAGGGTAGCCTGTCCATATGCAGAAGGTTGTTCGTCAATTTTAAGAATGTTTGCAAAATTGATGGCCGCGAACATTTCTTTCGCATCCTCGAAAGAAATGGGATAGGGCACCCACCGGTTGGCCCGTCTTCGATCGTACTCTACCAGGAGAAACCTGCCGCCTGGTGTAAGATAGCCCGAAAGCCGCTTCAGCAGCGATTGGGCTTCTTTGATGTAATGAAGCGCGTTGGCCAGTAAGATGCCGTCCAGGTTATTCAACAATAAAGGTTCCTGCCCGAAATCAGCCTGGCGAAAAGCAATGTCTGCATTCCTGAACTGCTGCGGCAGGGATTGCTCTTGCTGATCAATTGCATGGATATGGCTCGACGGCGGCAGCACTGACGCCAATGCCCGTGTAAACGTTCCTGAGCCGCAACCGAGATCGGCCCATGTTTGCGCGGACAGTGTATTGTCGATTGCCGGTGCTATCAGTCGGATGGCCACTTCAGGTAACATCCCGGCAAGGTAAAATTTTTAGTGTTGATGCCAGTCGCTTGATGAATAAGGATATTTTTTTGACGGCAGAATGGCGGAAGCTGATCATGGCGAATTACATTGTTGATCCGGTAAATTGAAGTGTACCGCGACAGAAAAATATTTTTGTAAACCAGTTCAGCAGATATATCTGCCTAGTATTCTCCAGTCGCGCCGGCACCGCCCGAGCTGCCGCCGCCAAATTGAAAAGCATCTGACTGGGCCGGTGCCGCAGTGGGG
>CBIGXK010000475.1:0-2500 GCA_966193805.1 uncultured bacterium
GTATTGGGTCGACCTCGAACATCCCTACATCACCTTCGACAACAAATACATCGAAACCCTATGGTGGATCCTGAAAGAACTGTATAAAAAAGGTCTTTTGTACGAAAGTGTCAGCATCCAGCCGTACTCCCCCGCAGCGGGAACGGGACTGAGCTCACATGAACTGAACCAGCCCGGCACCTATAAAATGGTAAAAGACACCTCGGCAGTGGTGATGTTCAAAGCGGTGAAGAATAAGAAGTCAGACTTTTTATTCAAGAATCTCGACACTAAAAATGGAGAAATATTTTTTCTCGCCTGGACCACCACACCGTGGACGCTGCCCTCCAACCTCGGTCTCACAGTGGGTCCCAATATCAAATACGTATTGGTCAGCACCTTTAATCCTTACACGCACCTTCCGGTTAATGTTGTGCTGGCAAAAGACCTTGTTGCCAATTATTTTAAAGCGGAAGGCGAGAATGGTGATTTTTCGTTATTTAAAGATGGAGATAAGATCATCCCCTGGAAAGTACTTCACGAGTTCAAAGGAGCACAATTAGAAGAAATAAAATACGAGCAGTTGCTGCCCTACGAGGCCAATTCGCCCGATAAAGCCGGAGGCAATCCGTTCCGAGTGCTGCTGGGCGATTTTGTTACCACGGAAGATGGTACTGGCATCGTGCATACTGCGCCGGCGTTTGGCGCGGACGACTATAAAGTCGGAAAAAAGTATGACATCGGCATCCTCACGATGGTGGACAGGCAGGGCAAATTCGTTGAAGGATTGGGTGAGTTCAGCAACAGGTACGTGAAGAATTATACAGATGATAAAAATTATGAAGATGTTAATGTGGACATCTCTGTAAAGCTGAAAAAAGAAAACAGGGCGTTCAAAATCGAAAAATACGAGCACAACTACCCGCACTGCTGGCGAACCGACAAGCCGGTATTATATTATCCGCTCGACGCGTGGTTCATCAGAACAACCGCAGTGAAGGAGAAGATGGTGGCCCTCAACGAAACCATCAACTGGAAACCAAAATCTACAGGTGAGGGAAGATTCGGGAACTGGCTGGAGAATATGGTCGACTGGAACCTGAGCCGCTCCCGTTTCTGGGGCACGCCACTGCCGGTTTGGAGAACAGAGGATGCCAGCGAAGAAAAATGCATCGGCTCCATTCGCGAACTGAACGAAGAAATTCGCAAGGCAAACGAAGTGCTGGGGGGTGATACCAACAAAGATTACCTGCATGAAGGAATACTCGATCTCCACAAGCCTTACGTTGACGAGATTGTATTGGTGAGCGAAAGCGGGCTGCCGATGCGCAGGGTGCCCGACCTGATCGACGTGTGGTTCGACAGCGGTTCGATGCCTTATGCCCAGTGGGGCCTCGACTATGCGAAAATGGATGCGGGAGAAGAGATGCCCTTCAATGCGCCTTTCGGTACCAACTACCCCGCAAGTTTTATTGCAGAAGGGGTTGACCAAACGCGCGGATGGTTTTATACGCTTCATGCCATCTCCACCATTCTTTTTGGTTCTGTGGCCTTCAAAACGTGCGTTTCGAACGGGCTGGTGCTGGACAGGTACGGCAACAAGATGAGCAAACGGCTGGGAAACGTGGTTGATCCTTTCAAAACCATCGAACAATTTGGCGCAGACGCCACCCGCTGGTACCTCATCACCAACGCTTCGCCCTGGGAAAGCGTGAAGTTCGACCTCGAAGGGATCAAGGAAGTGCAGCGAAAATTCTTCGGCACGTTATATAATACCTACCAGTTTTTTGCACTGTATGCCAATATTGACGGGTTTTCCTTTAAGGAAGCTTCGGTTCCGGTGGCCGAAAGACCCGAAATAGACCGGTGGATCTTATCGTCGCTCAATACCCTCATTGGTACCGTCACCGAATACCTCGACGACTACGAGCCTACACAGGCCGGCCGTGCCATCGAAGACTTTGTAGACGAGCACCTGAGTAACTGGTATGTGCGACTGTGCAGAAGGCGGTTCTGGAAGGGTGAATACGAACTCGACAAAATATCGGCGTATCAAACGCTCTACGAGTGCCTTGAAACCGTAACCAGGCTCATGGCGCCCATCGCTCCGTTTTTCAGCGACAGCCTTTTTGGCAACCTCAATGAGGTGTCGGGGCGACATCAGGAACAATCGGTGCATCACGTTTTGTTTCCGATGGTAAAAGAGGAGGTGATCGACAAATCGCTGGAAGAGAGAATGCAATTGGCGCAGGACATCTCATCACTCGTATTGTCGTTGCGCAAAAAGGTGAATATCAAGGTTAGGCAGCCGCTCCAAAAGGTATTGATACCCGTTATCAACGACCAGATGAAGAAACAGGTGTCGCTGGTCGAAGAGCTGATCAGATCGGAGGTAAACGTGAAGGAAATTGAATATTTGGACAGCGACAATAGCTTTATCAAAAAGAAGATAAAGCCCAACTACGTTGTGTTAGGAAAGAAATTGGGACCGAAAATGAAGGCCGTTGCGGCTGCTATCGGT
>CBIGXK010000476.1:0-2486 GCA_966193805.1 uncultured bacterium
CTATTCTTTGGTGCGTCTGGGTATAGATACTATCGATCCCTATCAGCCGTGCAGATTGCGGAGAGAGAGGGATTGCCTGCGGCGATCCCTTAGATGGTGGCTAAAGAACATCAATAGTGCCGCACTGCGTGAGGTCATTTTCCATCTCCTCCCGCTCTCGCGAGCAAGCTCGCGGCGCGTCCGGAGACAAAAAATGCTCCTGACGGAGCACTATTGATGTTCTTGCGGAGAGAGAGGGATTCGAACCCTCGGTACAGTTGCCCGTACAACGGTTTTCGAGACCGTCCCATTCAACCACTCTGGCATCTCTCCTATAGGGCGGCAAAGATATTGGATTTTGACAAACAAGAATCCTGCGGCACCTTTGCCACCATCTTTTTTCAACAAATATTATGAGCATCGATCCGGAAGTAATACATCTCGCCAAAATACTGTGGGACTACCATCACATGAACCATGAGCCCGAAAAATCCGAGTGTATACTCGCCCTGGGCAGCCACGACCTGCGCGTAGCCGACCGCGCCGCCGACCTCTACCTCCAGGGCTGGGCTCCGCTCGTCGTTTTTTCCGGGGGACTCGGAAACCTCACCCAGCACATATGGACGGAATCCGAAGCCGACCAATTCGCAACAATCGCCATCCAACGCGGTGTTCCACCCGAAGCGATCCTGGTCGAGAACAAATCAACGAATACCGGCGAGAATATACTCCTTACCGCTAAGCTGCTAAAAGAAAAAGGACTCGACATCAACCGCTTCATCGTTGTCCAAAAACCATACATGGAACGAAGAAGCTACGCCACCTTTAAGAAACACTGGCCCGACAAGCACCTAATTGTCACTTCTCCCCAGTATACATTCGAAGAATACCCCGCCGGCGATATAACAACCGAAAAAGTGATCAACATCATGGCCGGCGACCTTCAGCGGATCAGGATCTACCCCGAAAAAGGCTTCCAAATACCACAAGAGATACCCGGTAACGTGTGGAGCGCCTTCGAACGCCTCGTTGCCCTCGGATTCGATAAACACCTCGTTAAATAATGTACCCATATCAGTGTTCTTATTAAAAAAACGCAAAGAGTATTGCAAAACTGAAATAAATCCACTAGCTTTGAATTTCAAAGTACTTTATGACTAACCTATCGCGGGCAACACTTCTTTTTAATGATTTTAGAAAAACACATGCAAGACGCTTTTTGTACATGAAACGATAATCATATTTTTTTCCATTTACACTTTGAATTTCAAAGTGTCTTAACCAGGAAGCTTCAACAGCAATCACCGTAACATACACGCATGAAAGACGAAATACTCCGCCATCTAAATGATGCCAAACAACTGGAAAAACTGTACCGAACCAATAAGGCGCCTTTTAAGCGTGCCTTCGGCACTATCTATCCGCAGATCAAAGGGAACCCGCTCGCCGACTTCTGGAACGAACGGCTGACGTACGAAACTGATGAAATCAGTTGGGGCACGCGGCGCGAACTGTTCCTGGTAATCGTTGCTTCCCTCCTCGCAGGTGTTATCGCAAAATTACCTGCACTTCTTAACATCAACGAAGAGTTCTTCTATTCCCGAAACATCGGCTTTATCGTCTTCCCCTTGTTGACCACTTACTTTGCCTGGAAAAACAAATTGTCGCCAGGAAAAATTGCTTTTATAGCCGGCGCAACACTCGTTGGCTTGCTCTTTATCAATTTCCTTCCCAACGTAACTAAAAGCGATACGCTGGTTCTATCCTGCATCCATTTGCTCCTGTTCCTTTGGTCAATATTGGGTTTTGCTTTCGTTGGCGAAAAAGATAACAATGTTGAGAGGCGGTTAGGCTTCTTAAAATACAACGGGGACCTGGTGGTCATTACCACCCTCATCGTAATAGCCGGGATGATCCTGAGCGGCATAACGGTCGGCCTGTTTTCGCTGATAGGCTTCCACATCGAAAATTTCTATTTCGAAAACATCGGCATATTCGCGCTTCCCGCCGCTCCTATCCTCGGTACTTATCTCACCCAAGCGAATCCACAACTGGTAGGTAAAGTGTCGCCGGTCATTGCAAAAATATTCAGTCCGCTGGTACTGGTCATGCTGATAACGTATCTCGTCGCGATGGTGTATTCCGGTAAGGACCCTTATAATGACCGTGACTTCTTAATGGTATTCAATGCCCTGCTGGTGGGCGTTATGGCCATCATTTTCTTTTCGATCGCCGAAACATCGGGAACGAATAAAAGCCGCGCAGAAATATGGGTTCTTTTTCTCTTATCCCTAGTAACCATCGTAATTAACGGCGTTGCGCTGTCTGCAATAATCTTCCGGATTTCAGAATGGGGAATTACTCCCAATCGAGCAGCAGTTCTCGGTGGCAATATTTTAATTCTTGTCAACCTTCTGCTCGCCTCTGTTCAACTTAGCAGGGTACTTTCGAAAAAAACAGACATTACCGCAGTAGGGAAAGCCATTTCATTCTACCTGCCTGTTTAC
>CBIGXK010000477.1:0-2486 GCA_966193805.1 uncultured bacterium
ACGGTAAATTCGGTTTCGGCAACGCCGAAGGCCGTAAGGCTGATGCCGTTTACGCAGATGGAGCCTTTTTCAATAATGAGGTCGGCAAATTGCGGGGGAAAGGAAAAACGGTATTCCCAGCTCCCCTCGAGGCTGGTAACCGATACGCAGGTGGCCGTGGTGTCCACATGTCCCTGCACGATGTGGCCGTCGAGGCGGCCATTGAGCTGCATGCACCGCTCGAGGTTGATGCGGTCGCCCGCCTTCCAGGTGCCGAGGTCGGTTTTGCTGAGCGTTTCCAGGATGGCGGTAACGCGGTGCATGCCGCCCCGCACCTCTTCAACCGTGAGGCAGGCGCCGTTGTGCGACAAACTCTGGTCGGTTTTAAGGGTTGCCGAGAGCGGTGAAGAGATCCAGATCACGCGGCCGGAGCCTTCGGACGCTGTGGATTCGACGATTCCTGTACTTTCGATGATGCCTGTAAACATGGATGCAAAAATGTCGATTATTTTCAGAAAAATGGTTATCTTTGCGCTCCTGAAAAACTCAAAGGAGGTATATTCATTATGTTGATTATCGATTCAAAAGATTGCGAAAATATTGACAAGGCGCTGAAAAAGTACAAGAAGAAGTTTGAAAAGGCAAAGATCCTTTTGCAACTGAGGGAGCGTCAGTCATTCACCAAGCCGTCGGTAAAGCGCCGTGGTGAGGTGTTGAAAGCCATCTACAAGCAGAAAATTGCCACTGGCGAAATAGAAGCATAGTTTCTTGAGCTGAAATATATTGCAGGCTGCACTTGTGGCGGCCTTTTTGTTTTCCAGCTATGGGATAATTCCTAATTTCACGCGCAGATGCAGCACGCTTTATCCACCGAAATCAGCAGGTTTTCCGACCACCTGAAGTTTGAGAAAAGGTATTCCGCCCACACGGTAAGGTCGTATCATGACGACCTTACGCAGTTCAACGATTATCTCGAAACGCAGTTTGGGGGGATGAAGCTGCGCGACATCGCCGCGCCAGTGGTGAGGAGCTGGCTCGCCTCCATGAAGCAGCACAAGATGACCGCTAGGACCATTACCAGGAAGATTTCAACGTTAAAGTCGTTTTACAAGTTCATGATGCGTTCCGGGGTGGTGGCGAAATCGCCGATGACCGGTATTGTATCGCCGAAACTGGCGAAGAAGCTGCCCTCGTATGTGGAAGAGAAGCAGTTGAAAACTTTGTTCAGGGACGTGGAATTTGAGGACGACTGGAACGGGTACACGGCAAAGGTGGCGATCCGGATGCTGTACCAGTTGGGGATAAGACTGTCGGAGCTGGTGAACTGCAGGGAGGCGCAGGTTGACCATGCCAACAGGCAGGTAAAGATATTGGGCAAGGGTAACAAGGAGAGGATCATTCCGGTAGGAAAGGAACTGCTAAAGCTGCTGAAGGACTATGCCGGAAAAAAGAGGCAGGTGTTTGAGCAACCCGAAAAGACGTACCTGCTGGTAACGGGAAAGGGAAAGAAGCTGTATCCCAAGTATATTTACCGGTTGACACACGATTACCTGGAGCTGGTTACCACTATCGAAAAGAAGAGCCCTCATGTGCTGCGGCACAGCTTTGCGACCCATTTGATGAACAACGGTGCGGAGCTGAATGCGGTAAAGGACCTGTTGGGCCATGCGAGCCTGGCGGCCACGCAGGTGTACACGCACAATACGATTGAGAAGCTCAGGAACGTGCATAAAAGAGCCCATCCCAGGGGCTGACACCGGAAGCGCCCGCATACCATTTTTTATAGGGTAATATTTGGAAAAAAAATGCCGGGGATGTATCTTCATAGACACACCTGAATAGTTCTTTACAATATTGTTCACCGTCTAAAAAAAGCGATGCTATGAACGTAAACATTCAAACTGTGAGATTCAATCCGGACGTTAAACTTACAGAGTATGTAAACCGAAAGTTAGAGAAGATACAGACATTTCATGACCGCATTATTAAGGTGGATGTCTTCTTGAAACTCGATAATGTAGTACATAATATAAAAGATAAAATCGCAGAGATCAGGGTGCAGATTCCGAGGTACAAGTTTTTTGTAAAATGTTCCTCCAAATCGTTTGAAGAATCTTTCGACAATGCGTTGGACTCCCTGGTTAACCAAATAAAAAGAAAGAAGCAAAAACAGGCCGCCTGACCGATCGTATAAACCTCCTCGTTGGAGGTTTTTTTATTTTAATATGACCGCGTAAAAATTTCTTTTTCAAAATTTTTCGGTTTAACAAATTCATTTACCTTTGCCTTCCCAAAAAAAACCGTGGACGGGACCTTTTTGGGGATGATCTTTAAATATTTGGGGTTCAATTTTTTACCGACACGATAAATTGCCAGAGTAGCTCAGTTGGTAGAGCAGCTGATTTGTAATCAGCTGGTCGGGGGTTCGAGTCCCTTCTCTGGCTCATGTGAAGGGCAAGTAGCCAAGTGGCCAACGGCAACAGACTGTAAATCTGTCCTCTTCGGAG
>CBIGXK010000478.1:0-2471 GCA_966193805.1 uncultured bacterium
AAAAAATCCTTCAAAGTGTTGTTTTATATGAAAAAAATATTCTTTGTTGATTGCCGTTTGCCGATTGCCGCTTGCCGTTTCCCTTTCCTGCGTTAATTTTGCGCAATCCCAATTATCAATTCATGAAATGGTCCGAATTCTTTACATCGTCCGTAGGCAAGAAACTAGTAATGGCGCTAACGGGACTTTTTCTCATTATCTACCTCATCATTCACGTCTGCATCAACGCATGCATCTTCAATGATCTTCCCTTCTTCGACAGCACCGACAACGGCGACATGTTTAACCGCGCCGCCAACTTTCTCGCCACATCCGCATTAATAAGAGCCCTTGAATATGTTCTCTTTCTCGGCTTCATCATCCACATCATACAGGGGTATGTGCTCGAGGCGAGAAACCTTTCGCGCCGCGGCCAGGGATATAAGATCAACCTGGCCAACAAGGGAAGCAAATGGTACAGCCGCACGATGGGCCTGATGGGTACCCTGCTGCTGCTGTTCCTCATTATCCACCTCGCACATTTCTGGGTGCCTTCAAGGTTCACAGGGCTCGAAGAAGTGGAAGGCAAAAAATACCACGACCTTTTTAAACTGATGGTGGCGGTGTTTCACAACCCGCTGGTGGTAATCCTGTATGTGGTCGCCTGTATTTCACTGGCGTATCACCTGATGCACGGATTTCAAAGCGCCTTCCGCACACTCGGCGTATCCAATACGAAATACACGAAATTGGTAGGAGGGCTCGGTACGGCTTACGCGATCATCATCCCGTTTGTGTTTGCACTCATGCCCATTGCAGTGTATTTTGACTGGATAGGCTACAATAACTAATCATCTAAAAATTCAATTCTCCATGTTGGATTCAAAAATACCTCCAGGACCTCTCGAAAATAAATGGAACGATTACAAGGGCCATGTTCGATTGGTGAACCCTGCGAACAAAAGAAAATTAGAGATCATCGTTATTGGCACCGGACTTGCCGGCGCATCGGCTGCGGCATCACTCGGCGAAATGGGTTACAAGGTGAAGGCTTTTTGTTTCCAGGACAGTCCGCGGCGCGCACACAGCATAGCCGCACAAGGTGGCATCAACGCAGCAAAAAATTACCAAAACGACGGAGACAGTGTTTTCCGTCTTTTTTATGATACGGTGAAAGGCGGCGACTACCGCTCCCGCGAATCCAACGTGCACCGCCTGGCAGAAGTGAGCGCCAACATCATCGACCAGTGCGTGGCACAGGGCGTTCCCTTTGCACGCGAATACGGCGGACTGCTCAGCAACCGCTCATTTGGTGGCGTACAGGTGCAACGTACGTTCTATGCCGCCGGACAAACCGGCCAGCAATTGCTGATCGGCGCCTACCAGGCACTCGAAAGACAGGTGGCGCTCGGCAACGTAAAAATGTACACCCGCCATGAAATGCTCGACATCGTAAAAATCGATGGCAAAGCGAGAGGCATCATTTGTCGCGACCTCATCAGCGGAAATCTTGAAAGACATTTCGGTCATGCCGTACTGCTGTGCAGCGGCGGCTACGGCAACGTATTTTATCTTTCCACCAACGCCATGGGCAGCAATGTTACCGCCATCTGGAAGGCTCACAAGCAAGGCGCCTACTTCGGCAACCCGTGCTTCACGCAAATTCATCCTACCTGCATACCGGTAACCGGCGAACATCAAAGCAAACTCACGCTGATGTCAGAATCGCTTCGCAACGATGGAAGGATATGGGTGCCGAAAAAACAAAACGACACCCGCAGGCCCAGCGAAATTCCCGAAGAGGAAAGAGATTATTATCTCGAGAGAAGATATCCTGCCTATGGCAACCTGGTACCGCGCGATGTGGCCTCACGCGCAGCAAAAGAAAGATGCGATGCCGGCTATGGCGTAGGTAAATCGAAGATGGCCGTGTACCTCGATTATGCCGAGCCCATCCAACGTTACGGCAAAGCCGAAGCGGGCAAGATGGGTATGACGAATGCCTCAGCAGAAGAAATTAAACAATTGGGTAAAAAAGTTGTTGAAGAAAAATACGGCAACCTGTTCGACATGTATGCCAAGATAACGGGTGAAGACCCTTACAACACACCCATGCGCATCTACCCCGCGGTACATTACACCATGGGCGGACTTTGGGTGGATTACGAACTGACCACAACGGTGCCCGGGCTGTATACACTCGGCGAAGCCAACTTTTCGGACCACGGAGCCAACAGGCTCGGCGCCTCGGCGCTGATGCAGGGCCTGGCAGATGGATACTTTGTTATCCCTTACACCGTCGGCAATTACCTGGCAGGAGAGATACGAACTGAAGCGATCCCCGTAAGCCACCCGGCATTCGAAGAAGCCGAAAAGCACGTAAGCGACAGGATCAGCAGGCTGATGAATATTAAAGGTTCGCAAACGGTTGAAAGTTTCCACCGCAGGCTCGGAAAAATTATGTGGGACAAATGCGGCATGGCCAGGAACGA
>CBIGXK010000479.1:0-2458 GCA_966193805.1 uncultured bacterium
GAGCGGGCCTGTCTGCCAGTTACTTTTGATGCAGACAATAACAAAAGAATAATAAAAACTTAAACAAAATGAAAAAGTTACTCATCGGCGGCCTCATGTATGTCGGCCTTGCCGTATTCGTAAATGCTGTAAGCGCCCAGGATGTAGCATTCAGTCCAAACCGTGTTGCTGCTGCCAGTCCTTTTCCTGAAAAGAAAACCAGTATTATAAGCGAAATGGATGTGAACATGCATGCCGTACGCGATTTCAGAAAAAATTTCGCCAACGCGACGCATGTGCAATGGGTGCGCACCGACAACGGCAATTCCGTGTATTTCACGAATGACGGCAAGAAGATGAGATCCAGCTACAATTTCAAAGGAAACAGAGAGTACACCTTGAAATATTATGATGAGTCGGGAATGTCGCGAAGCCTCCGCCACCGGGTGAAGAGCAATTATTATGACCACACGATTGTGATCGTCACCGAAGTGTCAAGGAACAACGAAGTGTATTACCTCGTGAAGATGGAGAACCCGAAAGAATATTTAACGTTACGCATTACGGACGACGATATCTCGGTTTTCGAAAAAATTGACAAGCTTTAACGGTTGAAAGTGCCGGTGTTTGAATGCCCCAACAGGGGCATTTTTTTATGCATTTAATTTTTTTTCGTCAGCCGAAATTTTGATATATTTAGTTACACATCTGCATTACCCACCTTCTTCCTGCCCACAAAGTCAACCCGATTGCTCACTACCTCAACTTGTCAAAATGGAAGACATTACCGCAACCACATTATCGGCATCAACTGTTAACCTTTCTGTAGCAACCCTTACACAGTTTGTCAACCGCCTTACGGGCAAGGTGTACACCGCCGGCAATGAAAATTATGACACCCTAAGAAAAGTTTGGAACGGGATGATCGACAACCGGCCGGCGTTGATCGTTCAATGCGCAAATGCATCGGACGTAGCCGAGTGCGTAAAGTTCGCCGGGAACCATAACCTGCTTGTTTCCGTAAAATGCGGCGGGCACAATTTTGCCGGACTTTCCGTCTGCCAGGGAGGCCTTGCGATCGATCTTTCTGCGCTGCGCGAAATTGAAGTGGACCCATTGGGCAAGGTAGTAAAAGCCGGGGGCGGCGTGTTGCTTGGCGATCTCGATAAGGCAACACAGGCATACGGACTTGCAACAACAAGCGGCACCGTGTCGCATACCGGCATTGGCGGACTCACACTCGGAGGCGGCCAGGGATGGATGATGAACAAATATGGGCTCACGTGCGACAACCTGCTTGCCGCAGAGGTGGTATTGGCCGATGGCAGTATCGTCAAGGCCAGTGCCGATGAAAATCCCGATCTCTTCTGGGCATTACGCGGTGGCGGAGGGAATTTTGGGATTGTGACCTCATTCGAATACAAACTGCATCCCGTTGGGCCCGTCATTGCCGGGGGCATGATCGCTTTCCCGTTTGCATTGGCGAAAAAGGTGCTTCGCTTTTTTCGGGAATATTCGATGGATACTCCCGATGAGCTTACCATGATTGCGGGCATGCTTTGCCTGCCCGACGGCACACCGGCTATCGCACTGGCTGCTGCATGGGTTGGCGACATAGAATCAGGTAAACAGGTTTTGCAGCCGATAAAGGAACTGGATACTCCAATCGTAGATATGCTCGGTGAAATTCCGTACCTGGAAATGCAAACCCTTTTTGATGCGGCCGTACCTCATGGCATGCCGCGTTATGCGAAGATGGGATACATGACCGCGATCACCGATGAAGTAATTGATATCGTCGTCGAGCATACCGCAAACCGCACTTCTCCTTACTCGGTTGTGCTCTTCAACAGCATGAAAGGAGCGGTAACAAGGATCGAACGCGACGCAACGCCCTATTACTACAGGCAGCGCCAATGGTATTTCGACATTGTCGCCCAATGGATGGAACCGGGTGATGAACAAAAACACCTGCAGTGGGCAAGAACATTCTGGAGCGAAGTGGCGCCGTTCACCAACGGATCGAACATTAATTTCTTTGGCCGCGATGATGGGCAGGACCGTGTGCGTAATTCGTTCCAGGCAAATTACGAGCGGCTGTCCGAATTAAAGGCGCAATACGATCCCCGCAATTTATTCCGGATGAATGCCAACATTCTTCCGAAGGTGAAAGAGCCGGCGTAAAATTTTCCTGGTCAGTGTGATTATACAGTCTGCAGATAACGGTGAACCATGTAAATACCCGCCGATCCTTCTCCCACAGCAGCGGCCACCCTGCGGTTGGCCCCGCTTCTCACGTCGCCCACGGCAAATACACCCGGAACATTCGTTTCAAATAAGAACGGTTCCCGATCTTGCGTCCAGCCTTTTGGCTTGCCGCCAATTTTAGGCAGATCGGGACCGGTGAGGATAAATCCTTTCTCATCGCGCGGCACAAAATCCTCCGCCATGTCGCTATGAGGTGCAGCGCCAATAAAAA
>CBIGXK010000480.1:0-2457 GCA_966193805.1 uncultured bacterium
GTACATCATCGGCCCATTTTTTTGCTGCCTCTTCTGCGTCGCCGCTCATGGTGGAAGTGATGATCCTCGTTTCATAGCCAAGTGCCGATGCCTGTCCGGCGGCCGCGCGCAGCGCCATGTTATTGTCGCCAATGATATAAGTGCTGCAATGGTTAAAGATGCGGTCCTTTTCTTTCAGCGTGTCGTGAATAATTTTGCCGGCGCCTTTTTCGAGATGGTTCATCACTGGCGGCGGTATGCTTTTCGTCAGTTCATATTTTTCGAGGATGGCCATTGCATCAGCGAACGTGGAAGGGTCCGGCACCGTTGGTCCTGAGCCAATAATGGATAAATTATTGCCGATAACGTCGCTGATGATAAAGGTGAAGATGTGGTGGCTTTTCACATCGCGCAACAGTTGTCCGCCTTTGAGCTCGGAAAGATGTTTGCGCACTACGTTCACTTCATCGATCGATGCGCCGCTCTTCAACAGCAATTCAAATACGGTCTGTATTTCCTGCAGCGAGCAGCCGTACGGAATATCCATCATCAAGGATGAGGCGCCGCCGCTTAAAAGAAAAATAATTGCATCGTGCCGGTGTGCCTTCTTCACCGCGCCCACTATTTCGTTGGCGGCCACAACGCTGTTATCGTCAGGCACGGGATGCCCCGCTTCTACCTGGCGGATGTATTTCAACGACATTCGTTGACCGGCCTTGATCGCCACCGCTCCGTCTTTGATGCGGTAGCCCAAAACTTTTTCCACCTCTGCCGACATTGCCGCTGCCGCTTTGCCGGCACCTGCAACGAAGAAATTTTCAATCTTCGTTTCGGGGATCACTTCATCTCCCAACTGAATTTTTCCTTCATACAATTTCAGGTATTGTGGTATCAGCCGTTCGGGCTGCACGGCAGTAACGGCGGCACTGAATATTTGCAGCAACTCTTTGTTCACCTCTTTCCCTTCCATACTATAAAATTCCGATATTTTTTTGAAAGGGTATTTCAAATACCTTTATCACTTACTCAATGCGTATGCAAATAGTCATTACCGATGGTTATACATTGAACCCCGGCGACCTCGACTGGTCGGCGATATCAGCAGTAGGAAAAATTGATTATTACGACGATACGCCTAAAGAAAAAGTGAAGGAAAGATGCAGGGAGGCTACTATCATCATCGCGAATAAAACCCTGATTACTTCGGAAGTGATAGCTGCGGCCGGCGATTTAAAGATGATCGCGGTCAGCGCAACGGGTTACAACAATATAGACATTCAAGCGGCGAAGGCGGCCGGAATTGTCGTGTCGAATGTACCCGAATACGGCACATGGTCGGTGGCGCAGCATACGATGGCGCTGCTGCTTGAACTGGCGAACCATGTTGGCGCCAACGCGCAGGCTGCGCGTAGTGACGAGTGGTCGAAGTCGAAACAATGGTCGTATACTAAAAGACCCATCAGCGAGCTAAAGGATAAGGTGTTTGGCATTGTAGGGTATGGCCGGATCGGCCGGCGCGTGGCTTCTATGGCGGAAGCGTTCGGCATGCGTGTTATTTTTGCCAACCGATCGGCGAAGGATGATCCCGCGCAGGTTTCACTTGAGCAATTATTTACTGAAAGCGACGTGATCAGTTTGCATTGTCCGTTGAAGAAGGATAATGCAGGATTCATCAACAGGCAATATTTGGCATTGATGAAAAAAGGCGCGTTGCTGATCAATACGTCGCGCGGGCAATTAATCAACGAGGCCGACCTGCTTGAAGCGCTTAATGGCGGCCCATTAGGAGGCGCCGCTCTCGACGTATTAACAGAGGAGCCGCCGGTTGCGGGGCATGCGCTGGTGCATCATCCCCGTTGTATCGTTACGCCGCACAATGCGTGGGTGAGCGTTGAAGCCAGGGGGAGATTGATGGACACTACCGTGAGTAATATCCAATCGTTTCTCGAAGGAAGGCCCGCGAATGTCGTCAATCCCTGATTATTTTTTAAGGACGATGCGGAACGTGGTTCCCTTGCCGGGCTCGGAGCTTTTCACGAACAGTTCGCCCTTATGAAATTGTTCGATGATGCGTTTGGAGAGGCTAAGTCCCAGTCCCCATCCCCTTTTTTTCGTGGTAAACCCCGGCTTAAACACTTCGCGGAGGTGATGTTTTGAAATGCCTTTGCCGGTGTCCTGCACATCAATATAAATATCCAATGGATTTTCGCGGATGGAGACAGTGATGGCTCCCTGGCCTTCCATGGCGTCGAGTGCATTTTTCAGCAGGTTTTCTATTACCCAGTCGAATAGCGGCGGTGAAATGTTCGCGACTATCGGCGATGATGCGGTCGAAGCGATGGTGAAAGTAATGCGACCTGTGGCTCTTCGGCGAATGTATTCGACCATTCTGTTCACCTTCAGCAAAACGTCGTGCGGCTCGAGCTGCGGTATGCTGCCGATCTTGCCGAACCTGTCGGATACCAGTTTCAGCCGGTT
>CBIGXK010000481.1:0-2455 GCA_966193805.1 uncultured bacterium
GTGAAATATAGGTATTAAGCGGTGAAATTCCTGCCTGTGCTGTAACGTCAAAAAGAAGTAACTTAATTGATGCTCCGGAAAAGTACGATCACGCTGCTGCGCATACCTTTTTCGTTCTTCCTGATGCCGGTGTATTTTTTCGCGCTCAGCCAGGTTCCGGAAATCAATTACGGCAAGGCGCTGCTGGTGTTCATCATCCTGCACGTTATCATGTACCCTGCCAGCAATGGATACAATAGTTACATGGACAGGGATGAAGGCAGCATCGGAATGCTGGAAAAGCCGCCGCCGCCCACCAGGCAACTTTTTTACCTCACCGCCGTATTAGACATGATGGCCGTTTTGCTCAGCTTTTTTGTAAACGTTGTCTTTGCTGTATGCATTCTCGCCAACATTATGGCTTCACGGGCCTATAGCTACAGGAAGATCAGGCTGAAACAATACCCCATTGCCGGATTTCTGACGGTCGTCATTTTCCAGGGTGCCATCACGTATTTCATGGTTTTCGTAGGTGCGGAAGCGGCACCGGCGCCGACGGTGCCGTGGATGGGAATGTTTGTCAGCAGCCTTTTGTTTGGCGGGTTTTATCCGCTAACGCAGGTTTACCAGCACGAGCAGGACCTTAACGACGGTGTGAAAACCATCAGCTACCTGCTGGGAGTGAACGGAACGTTCGTTTTCAGTGGCATAATGTATGCATTGGCAGAGGGGTTCCTGTTTTTGTATTTCAGCAGCACTGGCCGGTTGTACCAGTTTTGGTTATTGCAGCTATTTTTTATACCGATCGTGGCATATTTTATTTTTTGGTGGCTGCGGGCGATCAGGGACAGGAACAATGCCAGCTTTTATTATTCATTACGCATGAATTTTGTGGCGGCAACGGCTATCAATGCGGGATTTATATTACTGTATCTCTTGAACCAGCAATTTATTTGAGCAAGATTATCTCCATAGGAACGGCATTGCCAAAATTCCGGCACAAACAGCAGGAGATTCTGCAGTTCATGCTCAATGCTTACCAGCCCGAAGCGGGCGACCGCCGGAAGATTGCCCTGCTGTATGAGCGGAGCGGCATAGATACGCGTTATTCGGTTGTTCCCGATTATTCGTGCAGCGCCGAAGAGCGCATTTTTTATCCAACAACATCCGACCTCGAGCCATTTCCCGGTTTGGAACGGCGGATGGAGCTTTATCAAACACATGCTACCGCACTTAGCACCGCTGCGATCGCCGACTGCACCGCAGATACTGCCGACATTACCTGCCTGATTACGGTCAGTTGCACCGGCATGTCGGCCCCGGGCCTCGACATCAGCATCATGGAAGAACTGGGTCTGCCCTCCAACATTCAGCGCAGCTCGGTAAATTTTATGGGATGTTATGCCGCCATTCACGCATTGAAAATGGCCGATAATATTTGCAGGGCAGATGAAAAGGCTAAAGTGCTGATCGTGTGCACCGAACTTTGTACCATTCACTTTCAGAAAGATTGCGAAATGGACAGTATCGCATCCGGATTGTTGTTCGGTGATGGGTCGGCTGCAGTGCTCGTAACTTCCGACAGTTATCCAGCCAAAGGCGTGCGAATCGGCAATTTTTATTCTGAAGTGGCGCTGCATGGCCAAAAAGACATGGCCTGGAACCTTTCGGGAAAAGGATTTCTCATGCGCCTCAGCGCGTATATTCCGCAACTCGTGCAGGCATGTATTACACCGTTGTTCGACAATGCACTGAAGGCCGGCGGACATTCGAGAGCTGACATCAGCCAGTGGGCCATACATCCCGGCGGACGCAAAATTCTTGAGTCTGTCGGTAAAGAACTGAATCTTTCCGGCGATCAGTTGAAGAAGTCGTTCGATGTGCTGCGCGATTACGGCAACATGTCATCTCCCACCATCTTATTTGTTTTGAAAGATATTCTGCAGGATTTGAACGGCAGCAGCGAAAAAATATTTGCAGCGGCATTCGGGCCGGGCCTTACGATGGAAACGCTCATTCTTGAACAATGAATGGATGCAAAGAAAGATCCGCCGAAAAAGAACTGATCGATGAACCAGGCGTTCCGTTTGTCGATTGGGAAGTTTGCCTGCATGAATTGAACACCGTGAACACCTATCTTGGCGGACATGCCATTACCGTTGAAGGCATAAAGAAGCTGCTGGCAAATACGGCCGGCCGAACGATTACGGTAGCGGAAATCGGTTGCGGTGGCGGCGACAACCTGAAGGCGGTCCATCGTACGATCAAGGGCAGGCAGATGCGGTATATTGGCATTGACATCAATAAAGCTTGTACCGATTTTGCTGCGAAGAATTGCGCTTCGCTTCCCTCCGCACAATTTATTTGCTCCGACTACAAACTCGTGGATTTTGGTAACCACAAACCCGATATCATCTTCAATTCTTTGTTCTGCCATCATTTTACAGATCACCAACTGGTGGAAATGCTGCAATGG
>CBIGXK010000482.1:0-2448 GCA_966193805.1 uncultured bacterium
CTGTGCCACCATTCTTTCTCTCTTCCTCTGCCTGGCCTTTACTGATTCTTTTGCAATATTTTCAAGTTAAAAGTCAAAAGTTAAAAGTTAAAAGTGCGTGCCTCAGCTTCTCTTTTAAATCTTAATTTTCTAAGTTTTGAGTTTAATTTTTTTATTGCTGGTTTGCCTCTTTTTTCCTGAAAGGCATTCCCATTTCTTTCAGTAATTCAAACGCCTCTTCATTGGTCTGTGCCGTCGTAACGAACGTAATGTCCAGTCCTGTGATCTTGTTGACCTTGTCGATGTCTATTTCGGGAAAGATGATCTGTTCGGTAACGCCGAGTGTGTAGTTTCCACGGCCGTCAAACGCTTTTTCGTTGATCCCCTTGAAGTCACGCACACGCGGCAGAGCCGTTGCGATGAGCCTGTCCAGGAATTCATACATCTTCACTCCCCTCAGTGTCACCCTCGCGCCGATGGGCATGCTCTTACGGAGCTTGAAGTTTGAAATGTCTTTGCGGGACGTGGTGGCCACTGCTTTCTGACCGGTGATCTGCGTCAGTTCGTCTACGGCCACATCTACCAGTTTCTTATCCGTTACTGCACCGTTCACGCCGCGGTTAAGACATATCTTTTCAAGGCGTGGAACCTGCATCACGCTATCGTAATTGAAACGCTTCATCAGGGCAGGTACAACATCTTTCTTGTACTTGTCTGACAGCCTGGGGGAATATTTTGTAGTGCTCATTGCTAAATTTATTTAATAACCTCGCCTGATTTTTTTGACACGCGAACCAGCTTGCCGTTTTCTCTCGTACGCTTTACCTTCGATCCTGTGCCGCTTTTCGCATCCCACAACATAACATTGGATATATTGATAGACGCTTCCTTCCTGATGATCCCGCCTTTGGTATCGCGAGCCGATGGCTTGGTGTGTTTGGTAACGATGTTAACACCTTCCACAAGAACACGACCCTTATCCGGAAATACTTCGAGAACCTTACGCGCTTTCTTCACATCCTTATCATCACCGGCAATAACCACCACGGTGTCGCCTTTCCTGATATTGAATTTGGGTTTAAATCTGTTGCTCATTGTATATTAATTTGTCTCAGTTCGAAATTCTAGTTCGGCAAACGGAGAAATTTTTCCGTCTTCCGTCTCTTAAAGCACTTCCGGCGCCAGCGAAATGATTTTCATGTAGCCCTTATCACGAAGTTCCCTGGCCACGGGTCCGAAGATACGCGTACCACGAGGCTCATCAGACTGGTTCAAAAGCACCACTGCGTTGTCGTCAAAACGGATGTATGAACCATCCTTCCTGCGCAGTTTGTTCTTGGTGCGAACGATGACGGCCTTGGTAACGGTACCTTTTTTGATACCGCCTGCAGGTATCGCATCCTTTACCGAAACGACGATCTTATCGCCAATTTTCGCATAATCCTGTCCGCTGTTTCCCAACACCCGGATGCACAACACTTCCTTTGCGCCACTATTATCAGCTACATTTAATCTGCTTTCTTGCTGAATCATTTTTATTAAGCTTTGCGCTGCCAGTTGTTGCTGTCAGCATTGATAAACATACATTTTACTGAATCCGCTCTATTTTGCTTTTTCCACCACTTCCACCAATCTCCAGCGCTTTGTTTTGCTCATGGGACGCGTTTCCATGATCCTCACCATATCACCTATCGTGCACTCATTCTTATCATCATGTGCATGGAACTTGGTCGTCTTCTTCACGAACTTTCCATATATCGGGTGTTTTACTTTCCTTTCCACAGCCACCGTGATGGTCTTATCCATCCTGTTGCTGGTTACCAGCCCGATTCTGGTTTTGCGCAAATTTCTTTCAACCATTTTTTATCAGTTTATATAGGTTAAGCACCTATTGCTTTCTTTCTTAATTCGGTTTTCAGGCGCGCAACGTCTTTACGGAGGCTGCGAATGCTCATTGGATTTTCAAGTGGTGAAATGGCATGGGCGAACTCGAGCTTCTTCAGGCGGAGTTCATCCTCCTGGATCCTCGCCTTCAATTCTTCATCGCTCATATCTTTCAGCGCTTTTACAAAATCAATTCTCTTTGACATCTTTCGAAATTTGTATGTTATGATTTGATCTTCACCACAGGTTATGCCTGGTAGTCCCTTCTGACAATAAACTTGGTTTTGATCGGCAGTTTCTGTGCAGCCAGTTCCAACGCCTCTTTCGCCACGTTCACCGGAACACCGTCACATTCGAACAGGATACGTCCGGGTTCCACAACGGCTGCCCAAAACTCGGGGTTACCTTTACCTTTACCCATCCTCACTTCCTGGGGCTTGCGGGTAACCGGCTTGTCGGGAAATACCCTGATCCACACGTTACCTTCCCTCTTCATGCTTCGGGTAAGCGCCTGCCTTGCAGCTTCAATCTGCCTGTTGGTCATCCATATGGGTTCAAGCGCCTTCAATGCGAATGATCCGAAGG
>CBIGXK010000483.1:0-2447 GCA_966193805.1 uncultured bacterium
CCAAAGCCGCTGCTGTTCATGGAAAAGATGTCGCCGGCTTCGGATTCGGACAATTGTATGCCGCCAAAACCGGTGGCAATTCGCCCGGTGGTATTTTCGAGAAAAACGTCTTGCATAACAACGCTCTGGTTGATGGTGCCATTGAATTGATCAATATTGATGTAGCCGTTGCCTGCTCCAGCAAGGTATTTGAGGGTGATGCCGCCTTTCAGGAAGTGAGGGCCCTTGTTGGCGATAACCCTGCCGTAGCTTGCACCGAATTCGGTCCATGCGTTCAGGGCGAGCCGCATATCATGGTTAGAAGATAGTGTGTACGGCAGCGATGGGTCGTTGGTGAAGTCATCGCTGATCTTGTCGAAAAGTTTGCCGTCGATATTTTGAACGTTGGCCATCATCCTTGCTCTCGTGGTTATTGCGAAGCTGTTCTTTTTACCCACGTTGAACATCACTGATGGTCCGCGCACATCGAGTTGAAACGTACCATTTGCCGGTCCGGCATCTTTCCCAAAAATCTGGTCGCTGGCATCGTCGCCTTTGAAACTCGATGAAAAATTTTTCAGGCTGAATGAAGCCTGGTCGTTCGCGGCGACCGCGTTCAATGAAAAGAGGTTGACGTCGAACCTGAAAGGGCTGGCAGCAATGTTTGCAGGGTTGGAAAACACGCCCTGCACGCCATTGTAATTGCTTGTTCGTATGCCCGGAAGGTCCTGGGCCGAGGCTGTGCAAAAAATAACTGCGGAAAAGGGCAGGAGTAAACGTTTTTTCATGGGTGGATTATTTTAATAAACTGATTATTAACGTTAACCGCGGATTATTATTTTGCGATTTTCACGACAGGAAATGGGGAAAAATGCGGTACAATAGTGCGTAAAACACCCGCTGTCTCTATTTCAAATCCAGTAATTTGCAGCTTCATTATTTAAACAGCAAGCATTATGATAAAACTACAGGTCATCGGCAATTTGGGAAAAGACTGTATCACGAATACAGTGAATGGCAAGAGCGTAATGAATTTCAACGTGGCGCATACCGAAAAATTCAGGGATAGCCAGGGTGTGCAGAAAGACAAGACCATTTGGGTGGAATGTGCATACTGGAGCGACAGGACTGCGGTGGCGCCTTATCTGAAGAAGGGAACACAGGTTTATGTTGAAGGCAATCCTGAAGTGAGAACCTATACAAAAAATGATGGCACCACCGGCGTATCACTTACGCTCAGGGTACAAAGTGTGCAACTGCTGGGCAGCAGGGGCGATTCAGGAAACAGTAATGCAGATAACACCTACGATTCGAATAATTATCGTGCATCGGCATCTTCTCCCGCACAGGGTGGCGAGGTTTCCGAAGCCGTAGATGATCTTCCCTTCTAAGTATTGAGAATGGCGGAAGAGATATATTCCTATCACCGGTTACTTTCATTTACCCAATCTGTTTTTCGCTGCATGGGTAGCAGTGAGGAAGACGCGCTATTGGCCTCCAGGGTTCTTTTGAGTGCCGATTTGCGGGGAGTGGATTCGCATGGCATTGCCAGGCTGAACGGTTACGTTCGGTTATGGGAGGCCGGAAGAGCGAACAGCACACCACATATTTCCATCGTTCAGGAAACGCCATCTACTGCTGTTGTTGATGGAGACAGCGGACTGGGTTTGGTGGTGGCGCCCTTTGCCATGAAGGTGGCCATAGAGAAGGCGAAAAATGTGGGTACCGGTTGGGTGAGTGTGTGCAATTCAAATCATTTTGGCATTGCGGGTTGCCATGCTATGATGGCCCTTGATCACGACATGATCGGGATCGCCATGACCAATGCCAGTCCGCTCGTGGCGCCAACTTTTTCGGCGGAAAGGCTGCTGGGAACGAATCCCATTTGCGTGGCGATACCGGCGGGGGACGAACCCCCGTTTATTGCCGACCTGGCCACGACAACCGCCGCCAATGGTAAGCTCGAAATTCTTCAGCGAAAGCATCAGCAGGCGCCTGCCGGCTGGATACAGGACAGATATGGCAACGAATCCACGAATCCTCATGAGCTGAAAACCGGAGGAGCGCTGTTGCCGCTAGGTGGCGACCGTGAACATGGCAGTCACAAGGGATATGCATTGGGCGCGGTGGTTGATATTTTTTCGGCAGTGCTTAGCGGGGCAAACTATGGACCGTGGGTGCCTCCTTTTCCGGCTTTTATGTCCATGCCCGACAACATGCCCGGGAAGGGTATCGGCCATTTCTTTGGTGCTATGCGCATTGATGCGTTCAGGCCGGCGGCTGATTTTAAGGAACACATGGACAAGTGGATACAGCGATTCAGGTCTGCACAACCCGTTGAGGGGTATAAGCAGGTGTTAATTCCCGGTGACCCGGAGCGTGAGATGGAGTCGGAGCGGCTGGAACGCGGGATACCGTTGCTGCGGTCGGTAGTGCAGGATCTGGGTTCCCTGGGAGAGAAGTTTGGG
>CBIGXK010000484.1:0-2441 GCA_966193805.1 uncultured bacterium
TGCCCCCGTCTTCCGTCTCCCGTCTCCTGTCTCCCGTCTCACCATCTTCCCATTTCCCACCCCCACCAAACTATACGGCACCACGATGTTTATCAGCGCGCCGTTGTCGGGTTCGTCGCCCTGGTAGTCCTTGCAGGGGTACCACACACTCGCGCCCAACCCCTGGCAGGCCACCGTCATCCACGGATTGCCGTGGCGGTCACGCTTCCATATCCATCCCCCATCCCAGGGCGGATTAACCGCCTCGCGTGGCTGACCGCTAAAGGCAATGGTGATCGAATCATTGACCCCGCGGGCCAGAGCTTTCCCAAAATCAACATAGTAAACGTTCCCGTCGCGCGTAAATGGCAATGATTTATTTTGATGCAGCACCCTGTCGATCTGCATCGGCTGCTGCATGTCTATCTGCATCCGCCGCCCTGCCGCAACGGTTGTAAAAGCGATGACGTTGCTGCCGGCAATCGTCTTGCTTTCAAAGTCAGGCTCAACAGTGATCGCATACTTCGTCACATCCCACCAGGCCCTTTCTTTCGTTACCGACCCGCGAAGCGTATCCTGGTGCGCGAACACTTTCTGCGGCACCGAATCCTGCCCCAGGCATGACGACTGCAGCAATACGCCACAGAAGGCTATTGTAAGCAACCTGACCATGAAAAGAGGATAATTGAAAAAATTGTAATCTTGTCGTTCATTGTCCTGCATGCAAGTAAAAACTTTCTTCCGGTTTTTAGTTTTAATTATCTGCCTTTCATCTTGCCATTCGCGCCGCTCCTCCTCAAAGCAGGTATTTCATTATAACGAATCATCAAACATAGCGACACTCGACCCCGCCTTCGCCAAGAATCAGTCGATCATGTGGGCGGTTCATCAACTTTACAGCACGCTTGTTGAAACCAGTCCGGATCTCAACGTGACGCCTTCTCTCGCCTTACGGTGGGAGGTATCCGAAGACAGGCTCCTCTACACCTTTTATATAAGACAAGACGTTTATTTCCACGACAACGAGGCATTTCCCGGCGGAAAAGGACGACGAATGACGGCGCATGATGTGGAATACAGTTTCAAAAGAATCATCAACCCTGCCACCGCCAGCAGCGGCGCCTGGATCTTTAATACGCGGATCGATCCGGAAAACGGTTTTCGGGCCGTCAATGACTCCGTTTTTGAGTTGCGCCTGCTGCGGCCGTTCACACCGGTGCTTGGACTGCTCAGCATGCAGTACTGCTCGATCGTTCCGCACGAAGTGGTAGAAAAATATGGCAAAGATTTTCGCCGGCACCCCTGTGGCACCGGTCCCTTTCAATTCAAAAGCTGGGAAGAGGGGCAGGCGCTGGTGATGTTGAAGAATGAAAACTATTTCGAAAAAGACAGCACCGGCCGACGGCTTCCGTACCTCGATGCGCTGAAAATCACCTTCAACACTAACAAGGCCACTGAATTTTTGCTGTTCAGGCAGGGCGAACTTGATTTTGTAAACGACATTGATCCCTCTTTTAAAGACGAAATACTCACAAAAAGGGGCACATTAAAGGACGACTGGAAAGGGAAGATCGTTTTGTCCAAACATCCCTACCTCAACACAGAGTACCTGGGCATACTCGTAGACAGTTCAAACGACCTGGTGAAAAATTCTCCATTGAGGTTAAAAAAAGTAAGGCAGGCCATCAATTATGGGTTCGACAGGCGAAAGATGATGATGTACCTCAGAAATTCCATCGGCATACCCGCCGAAAGCGGGTTTGTACCCGCGGGCATGCCTTCGTTCGATTCCAGCATCGTAAAGGGTTATACCTACCAGCCCGCAAAGGCCCGGCAACTACTGCGTGAAGCCGGGTTCCCGAATGGAAAAGGCTTGCCGCCGATAAAGCTGCTGACCATCGCCATTTATTCGGACCTCGCCTCTTTTATTGCTCGCGAGCTGGAAGCGGTCGGCATCACCGTGAGGGTGGAGGTGATGCAAAAAGGGTTGCTGCTCGAACAAACCGCCAGGTCACAGGCTCCATTCTTCCGCGGAAGCTGGATCGCCGACTACCCCGATGCGGAAAACTACCTGAGCGTATTTTACGGCCGCAACCCGGCACCTCCCAATTATACGCGGTATAGTAACCCGGCGTACGACCGCTTGTATGAGTCCTCGCTGACGATTACCGACGATTCTCTGCGGCAAACCGTTTATCGCCGCCTCGATCAAATGATCATTAACGACGCCCCTGTGGTGCCACTCTGGTACGATGAGGTGATCAGGCTGGTGCAGCCGCGCGTGAAGCACTTCGCTCCCAACAGCCTTAACCTGCTTGAGCTAAGAAGGGTGAGTATTTCCAATAATTGAGATTTTATTCCTGTTATGGGAAATCCTGTTTTAGACGGGCCCCTCCCAGCCGCTTATAACCAACGTATTACATATTGGAATTGATATTGAGTGTTTATTGGCACATCTATTT
>CBIGXK010000485.1:0-2428 GCA_966193805.1 uncultured bacterium
TTGAGTTTTGAAAATATCTTTTTTGCAAAGGCGTGAGCGGTTTTGTAACGGTAACAAACCCCGCATCGGGCGATGTCTTAACCTCGTCGAAAGTAACGCCCAGTTTATTGTTGAAAAATTTTTCCATGTTAGGGAGAACGCCAAACACGCCAATCGATCCGGTTATCGTGTTCGCTTCCGCAAAAATGCTGTCGGCGCCGCAGGCCATGTAGTAGCCGCCCGACGCCGCCACATCGCCAAAACTTACGATCACAGGCTTTACCTTGCGTGCGAGTATGATCTCGCGCCACATCACTTCGCTGGCCATGGCGCTTCCGCCGCCTGAATTGATGCGCACCACGATCGCTTTTGTTGAATTGTCCATTCTCGCCTTGCGAATGTAGTTCCTGTAAGTGTCGCCGCCTATCTCTCCCCTGTCTCCTTTGCCATCCAGTATGGTGCCTTCGGCATAGATGACGGCAATTTTCTCATCACCCGACGGCATATAATCTACCGCCTCCGCATACTTCGAAGGCGTGATGAAATTGATGCCGGCATCTTTATCGATTTTCAAAAGCTGCCGGATCTCGTCTTTTACCTCGTCGTCATATCGCAGTCCATCAACCATTTTGTACTTCAGTGCATCGGAAGCAAACTGGAGAGCGTTTGAGTCGGCATAACGGTGAAGCGTAGCCGTATCCATTCTGCGCGACCGGCCAATCGTTGAAAGAAAGTTTCCGTAGAGGTCGTTAAGCAGGGTAATGCTTTGCACCCTGTTGGCGTCCGTCATTTCCGTTTCGCGCAGCGGCTCGGTGGCGCTTTTGAATTTTCCTGCGTAAAAAATTTGCGGTTCGATCTCCATTTTTTCAAGGGTGCCCTTGATGAAGGGCATGGTCATGGAGAAGCCGTGCCATTCAATGCCGCCGGCGGGGGCGCAATATATTTTGTCGGCCGCACTCGCCACCAGGTAGGCTTTTTGGGAGATGGTAGCGCCATAGCCGATCACAAATTTTCCTGCTCTTCTGAAATCAATGATGGCATTACGTATTGCTTCGCTCGATGCAAAATCATTCGCGTTGTTGTCGCATTTCAAATAAATACCCTTCACCGAGGCGTCGTTTTTCGCGTGCTGTATGAGACGGGTAAGGTGAGACAGTGAAGGCTGCGCCGACCTGTTATCAGTGATCTCGGAGATAATATCTGCGGGAGGAATTTCGGGGAAATGTGTCGACAGGTTAACGACCATCACGGCTTTTTCTTCAATGCCGGCTTTCTTCTGCGAAGAGATTGCGGCAACCATCACGATGAAGATTACCAGCAACATTCCTGAAAAAACGATCAGGGCCAGCAATGCAGCAAAGAATGACCTGAAAAAATTATTCATACAACAACATTTGGCAGGCAAATGTACCAATAGGCCCCCGAATACATGGTTTTTTATTGTTTAGCACTTACATTGCAAGCGATGAATTATGCATACTTAATTACGGGCGGCAACATCGGCAACCGGGAGCAGGAACTTACTTTTGCCGATAAGCTGGTAGCCGAGCGTTGCGGACATGTTATTGACCGGTCTTCGGTTTATGAGACGGCCGCATGGGGCAAAACCGACCAGGCCACCTTCCTGAACCAGGCGCTTGTTGTGGAAACGAGCCTGCATGCGAGGGATCTGATGAGCGAAATCCTGTATATCGAGCACCTGATGGGCAGGGACAGGGTCGAAAAGTACGGACCGCGGATAATTGATATAGATATTATTTTTTTCAATCACCAGATCATCAATCAGCCGGACCTGGTGGTGCCGCACCCCGAAATGGCTGCCAGAAGATTTGTCCTTGAACCGCTGAATGAAGTCATCCCCGCATATATTCATCCCATCTATTACAAAACCATTACGGAATTGCTGAAAGACTGCAAGGACGAATCGCCGGTAAAAAAATATCAACCAAGTTGAATCATCATTTTATTTCAATCGAAGGAAACATCGGAGCAGGTAAAACAACACTTGCTCACCTGCTCTCAAAGCACCTGAACGCAAGGCTGATACTCGAACAATTTGCAGATAATCCGTTTCTCCCGAAATTTTATGAGAACCCGCAGCAATATGCCTTTCCGCTGGAATTGTTTTTCATGGCAGAACGGTACAAGCAGCTTAAGGAGCTGGTGCACACTAAGGACCTTTTTCAGCATGTGACGGTTGCTGATTACCTGTTCACGAAGTGCCTTCTTTTTGCGAAAGTAAACCTCAAGGATGAGGAGTTCCGGCTGTACCAGAAGCTGTATGACATCATCAACCAGCAGTTGATCGCGCCCGATTTGCTGATCTATCTTCATGTTCCGGTGCAAAAGCTGCAGAAGAATATCAGGAAGAGGAACAGGCCGTATGAACTGGCAATTCCTGATGAGTACCTGTTTTCGATACAGGAAACTTACACCCATTATATCAAGC
>CBIGXK010000486.1:0-2422 GCA_966193805.1 uncultured bacterium
TAAAAGTTAAAAGTTAAAAGTTAAAAGTTAAAACTCTCTCCCCACTCCCCACTCCCTACTCCCTACTCCCCGTCTCCCCCATCGCCTCAACGATCTCCTGGGTAACGCCGGTAAACGAAAAACCGCCGTCGTGAAATAAATTCTGCATCGTCACCATTCTCGTCAAATCGCTGAACATCGTTACACAATAATCCGCGCACTGCTCTGCGGTGGCATTGCCCAGCGGACTCATCTTGTCGGCATAAGCCACAAATCCTCCAAAACCCTTCACCCCACTGCCTGCAGTGGTCTTCGTGGGCGACTGCGACACCGTATTGATACGCACTTTATTTCTCTTTCCATAATGATACCCGAAACTTCTGGCAATGCTTTCCAGCAACGCCTTTGCATCTGCCATTTCATTGTAATCGGGAAATACGCGCTGTGCGGCGATGTACGTCAGCGCAACAATGCTTCCCCAATCGTTTACAGCATCCATCTCCCAGGCGGTGCGGATCACGCGATGAAACGACACCGCAGAAATATCCAGCGTCTTCTGCGTAAAACCATAATCCAGCTCAGTGTAATGCCTGCCTTTTCTGACATTAAGGCTCATGCCCACAGAATGAAGAATAAAGTCAACCTTTCCGCCAAAATGCTTCATGCTCTCCTCGAACAATTTCTTCAAATCATCCATGTTTACCACATCGGCCCCGATCACCGGCGCCGTCACTATTTCTGCAAGCTTGTTGATCTCGCCCATCCGCAATGCCACCGGCGCATTCGTCAACACCAGCTCGGCGCCTTCTTCATGACACCGCAGCGCCGTTTTCCACGCAATGGATTTTTCATCGAGCGCGCCGAATATTATTCCTTTCTTTCCTTTTAACAGATTATATGACATGGCCGTTATGATTTTTACAAAAGTAAGGGGTTAGTTCATTACCATCTCGCGCGCATTTTCCAGCGCCGCGGCAGTGGGTTTTTCGCCACTCAGCATCTTTGCGATAGCAGTAATTCGCTCGTCGCCGTCCAACACCCTGATTCCCGTCTTCACCGCATCGTTCCTGATCTCTTTGAACACGAACAAATGCGCATGCGCCTTTCCGGCAATCTGCGGCTGATGAGTGATCGTAACGATTTGCCTGCTCTTCGCGAGCGACTGCATGATCAGGCCCACCTGCCGCGCGGCCTCGCCGGAAATACCGGTGTCGATTTCATCAAAGATCAAGGTAGGGAGGTCCATAGATTCGGCCACGAGCGACTTGATAGATAACATCAGCCTGCTCAGCTCACCGCCCGAGGCCACCTTCCTGACGGGCTCAAAACGATTGCTCTTGTTCGCATCGAACAAAAACTCGACACTGTCCGTACCAAACGCATCGTGCGCAATATTCTCTAAAGAAACTTTCAGTTTTGCATTCGGCATACCCACTTTCACCAATAACTGATTCACCTTCTCTTCCAGTGGTTTTATTTGCTTTTTTCTCTTCTCAGATAATTTCACCGCCATCTCGCCGGCTTCTTTCAGGCAGTTATCAACCTGCGTCTGCTTCTCTGCGATGGTGTCATCAATATTCTGCACGGCCATTAATTTTTCGTCGAGTTGCTGCTGAATTTCCAATAACTGCGCTGTTGTTTGTACGCCGTGTTTCTTCATCAACCGGTAACCAACCGACAGCCTTTCATTCAACTCTTCGATGCGCGTGGGGTTATAACCAACTTCATCATTCAATTTCTCCACTTCGTCCGCAATGTCTTTCAATTCTATTTGGGAAGATTGCAGTCTCTTCAGCAATTCTTCCATTGCCGGATGAAATTTTGAAAACCCCGACAACTGGTTCTGCATCGTCTTCACCTGTTGCACAACTGCATGCTCACCGCCCGTCAGCAGTTCAGCAACCAGCGACAACGCATTCTTGATACCCTCCGAATTATTCAGCACCTTCAGTTCGCTGTCGGCCTCTTCCAGCTCGTTCTCCGAAAGACCCGCCTCTTCCAATTCATCGAAGAGGAACTTATTATAATCATATTCTTTATTGAAAGAATTTTTTTCATCCACCAACCTGTTGAGATCAGCTTCTGCCGACCGCCAGTTTCTGTAAACAGACTGATACTTTTGAAGTAAAGCCGTATTACCGGCCAGCGCATCCAGTACATCTCTTTGAAATCCCGCGTCCGAAAGCGACAGGGTATCGAACTGACGGTGGAGGTCAACCAGCAATGAGCTCACCTGTCTTAGCTGATCGAGGTTTACCGGCGTGTCGTTGATAAAGGCGCGCGACTTACCGCTGGCGGCTATTTCTCTTCTGATAACGAGCTCATTGGTATTCTCTTCCTGGAGGTCGAAGTCGGTAAGAATTTTTTTGAGCGATGGCCGGCCGTCGATGCTGAAACAACCTTCGACGATGCATTTTTTTTCGCGGTTAAGCAAAACGGACGT
>CBIGXK010000487.1:0-2420 GCA_966193805.1 uncultured bacterium
TTGATCTGGGTATCCGACCACCTGGGAACGTCTTCAAAAAATGGCCCCCACTTGTTGGTTTTGGCAGGGTACTGCTTCATCCAGTTAACGGCAATGTTGAGTGCCTTTTTGTAGTCGGCAGTATTCCCCTTGTTCAATGCGGCCAGTTCCGAAAACAGGTTGATGGCGCCCGTCCAGAAAGTGGTGTACGATGATTTTTTAACTGATTTGTTTTGGATGTCTTTGTCCATGCCTTCATACCAAACTTCATGCTCCACCAGTACGCCGGTATCGCCCGTGATGGCATTTACCTTGAACGGCCAGGGCGAGCGGTCGTTATCGCCCGAACCAACTTTGGAGGCGAGCGTATTCGCAATCTTAACGGCGGCATCCAGGTATTTTTCCTCGCCGGTTTTTTTGTACAGATGTACCAATTCGTAACCAAACGAGCCTGCCTTATCGGGCTGGGTGTAATGCTTTCCGAGAATCATGTCGCCATCGTACACGCCCGATTCCACATTCATGTTGTAGGGATATGGAATATTCGGCCACGCGTCGCCGGGTTTGGAAAGAGAATGTTCCAGGTAATAATCCGCGATAAACTTCATGTTGTCGAGCACCGCTTCATCACCGGTGTAGTCGTAATAAAGGTCCCACGACGACAGCGCCATCATGATCTGGTCGCCGCCCAATCCCCGTTTGTCGTGATTGGCACGCCACACCTGGTGGTTGAGGTAGTAGGGCATGCCGTTGGAATCGGTTTCCATGTTCTTCCAGAATTTCCACACGCGTTCGAGCGCGTCATCGTACGATTGACCCAGGTTGGCCGAGAACCAGGGAAGTATATCACCGTTTTCATCCACGCGTACGGGATGGTAGATAATTGAATCGCTGAGCACCGTATCTGATTCAGCATGGATAATGTCGTCGCTAAGTCCGTTGTAGGTATTGTGGTCCTGGCTGCAACCGGTTGCCATGGCGGCTGCACCGATAATAAAGATCCTGGCAATATTCTTCATGATGATGTTTTTGGGGAAATGTTGATCAGACCGACTGGAGTACTTCTCTTGTCATTTCGAGGGTAAGGTTGATGTCCTGCTCGCTGTGGCCATAACTCACCGAGTTTTGTTTGCAGGGAATAGGTATTGTATAAATGCCTTTTTCAATAAGATTTCTGCGGTAGAGGATGTCGAAATTAAAATCATGATGGGCGAGTATGTCGTGTACATCGCGGGGCTTTTGTTCGCAAAAATAAGTGCACGAGGCAGAGGCGTTGCTGACCACGTTTGCCGCGATTCCTTTTTCCCGGTAAAGCGATCTCAGTCCGTCGTAAAGGAGATTGCTCATCTTTTCGATGTGCCGGTAAATTTCGGGGTTCTGCAGTATTTCAAGCGTGGCAATGGCAGCCGAAGTATTCACCGGGTGCGCATTGTAGGTGCCTGCGATCAGCACTTTTTTTTCGGGGTCGGCCGCATCGAACAACTGCATGATCTCTTTGTTTCCGCCGATAACGCCAAGCGGGTAGCCGTTGGCAACGGCTTTTCCGAAAACGGAGAGATGAGGTTTTACGCCCGCCACACTTTGATAGCCGCCCAATGCCGACCTGAAGCCCGTCTTAACCTCATCAAAAATGCACACGGCATGGTATTGGTCGCAAAGGCTGATGACGCCCTCCAGGTAGCCGGGTTGCGGTAATATTACGCCAACATTTTGCAGCACGGGCTCGGTAAGCACGCATGCAACGGGATATTTTTGCAGAAGACTTTCAAGAGAGTCGAGATCATTGAAGTTCACTACGTGTATCCTGCTCTTTACCGCATCGGGAATTCCTGCCGAAGAAGCAATGAAGCTGTATTCGCCATGGCTTACCCGGGCGCCCAGCTCGCGCAGCGACGGCATTACCGCCCTCGCCACATCATTGTGCCAGCCGTTGTAACCACCCAACGTTAATATAATATGCTCTTTGCCCGTGTAGGCGCGGCTCAGGCGGATGGCGTGGGCCGTGGCCTCGCTTCCTGTATTGGTGATCTGCACGAGGTCGAGCGAGTCGATAACGCTGCAAAGCATTTTGGCGAGCTTCACTTCCAGCTCGTTGGTGCCCGCACCGATAAGCGAAATGTTTTTCGTGATGGTATCGATCACCGCATCGTTCACTGCATCAAAGTTGTGGCCCAGCAGGTGCGGTCCGAAGGCCGCGTGATAATCAATGTATTCCTTTCCGTTTATGTCGTAGATCTTGCTTCCCTTTCCTTCACGGAACACAATGTTGGGAAAGACTTTCCGGTTGAGTGACACCACCCCGCCGGCTATATACTTCTCGGCTTCCGCCTTTACCTCTTTGAAATTGTTAACGCTTTGTTGAGTAATCATTTTTTCCTTTGTTTATCTTTGTATCGAAATACGTGGACAAAATAGACTATTTTTTGTAAACATTTATATTT
>CBIGXK010000488.1:0-2417 GCA_966193805.1 uncultured bacterium
CTTCTCGGACACTTCAAAAAATGCTGCCCGCTACGCGGTTGAACTGGCACAGGATGATCCGGAAACAACGATAATTCTCTATAACTTATACGAAAAGCTCGCACCCGGCTCCGACGGCTCCTTGCTCACCGAAACCGACGAAGACCGGAAAAAAGTGTTGAACCAGGCGCTCGCCAACCTCGAAATAGAGCTGCATGAAATTTCGACTGTCCGCATTCAGTATGTTACTGAAGAAGGCAGCTCGCTGGTTGAATCGGTCGAAAGGTATGTTCGTTACAACGGCATAGACGTAGTGATCATGGGCATCACCGGCGCCACCCGGCTCGAACAGATATTCATGGGAAGCAATGCACTCAATATGGCCAGGCAGGGTGTTTGCCCCATCATTATCGTTCCGCCGAAGGCAGAATTCAAAAAAATAAAAAATGTGCTGCTGGCCAGCGACTTTAAAAATGTAAAGACTACCACACCGGTTGCGCAGATCAAAAAGATACTCGACATCTTCAAACCCAACCTCCACATCGTAAACGTGGATGCGGAACATTATGTCGAGCTCACCGAAGAATATAAGAAAGAAAGAGCATGGCTGGAGAAAACGTTCGAGGAGTACCATCCTGAATTTTATTTCATCCGCATGTTTGATTTCCTGGACGCCATCAGCAATTTCGCAGCCGATCACCACATCGACCTGATCGTAACGGTGCCCCGCAAACATTCATTCCTCAGCGGCCTGTATAAAACCAGCCATACAAAGAAGCTGGCTTATCACAGCCATGTTCCTGTAGTGGCCATTCCTGAGTAAGGGTATTTACTTAGCTGCCAAATAAACAATTGATATTCATTCACATCGTTGGGGTAAGATATTATTTTCATATAACCGAAAAAAATATCTTATCCAATGATGTTGAAGCCCCTCCTGATTTTCGCGCTCACCGTGCTGGTGAGTTCTCCCCTATTTGCCCAGGAAAATTATTTACCGGCCTCTGTAGTAACCCTTTCGGGTGATACGGTAAAAGGGCAAATCGACTATAAAAACTGGAACAGAAACCCTTCTGCAATCACCTTTAAGGAAAATGACAATGCAGAAGCCATTTCTTATGATCCTTCGATGATCCGGTCGTTTGCAGTGGCAAATGACGTTTACAAGAGCGCAATCGTCGAAATAGATAAACGCTACGATGATCTTAGACACATCTCATCTGATGCGACAATTGTAACCCACACGGATACTGTTTTTCTGAATTTGGTTGTCGGCGGCAGTAAACCGTTGTACCAGTTTTACGACAACGTTCATCACTTTTATATTGAATCCGGGAAAAATATTGAGCTTTTAAAGTTCAGGAAGTACCTCACCCGCAGGATGAACTATGCCACGGCAAGCGAGGAGAGAGTAGTGGGTATTGTTGATATATACACTTTTCAACTGGAAGAGTACCTTAAAGAATGTCCGTCCATTAGCAAAATGCTGGCGGACACCAAATATGATGTGTTAAGTTTGAGAAAGACGTTTCTGAATTACTACAAGTGCGCCGGCAGCGAACCGGCATATACCCATAAAAAAGAGCTGGAAAAACTGGAAATCGGTTTGTTGGCGGGCGCCACCAGCACATCGCTAAATGTTACGACCACAGAAGCGGCTGTGATCGCAAGGGTCGACTTTCCATCTTCCCAAAACTTCACCGGAGGCGTATTTTTTGATATCATCCTGCCGCGCCAGCGGTCGCGGCTAAGCATCAATAATGAATTTTTGTACACCTCTTATAAAACAAGCGGTACCTGGAAAACTTCTTCGAGCGATACCCGCTATGATGAATACCGGTTCGCCTTTGATTATGCTTATCTGAAGATAAACAACATGGCGAGGTATAAATTTCTATTGAAGAACGCCACGATATTTATCAACGCAGGCGTATCGAACGGGCTAGCCCTTAAAGCGGAGTATTCGTCGAGGTTGTTCCATAAATACGATGAATATGAATCCGACCGTGAGCAACCGAAGGACCATACGAAAAAACATGAAATAGGATTCTTTATTGGAGCGGGTGCAAGAAAGAACCGCGGTTCTCTCGAATTAAGAGCCGAAAGGAGCGACGGGATGTTTCACTTCAGTGAGGTGAGTTCAAAGGTTATGAGATATTCTGTGCTGTTTGGTTACAGGTTGAAATAGAATCTTCAAAAAATAAGCCCCGGTGTAGAAACATCGGGGCAATTGGTTAAGGCTCTGATTTATAGAAAGTTTTTGTCTTCTCTATATTAAGAGCATAAAATTTGATGGTTCGTTGCACGGGCGAAGGAAAATTTTTGCCCATTGCCCATTGCCCATTGCCTTTCCCCTCACTCCTCCGGCTCCTGTTGGCTGAGGCAGTGAAAGCTTCCCAGGCCCCAGATAATTTCGGTAGAATCGATCCCCACCACCC
>CBIGXK010000489.1:0-2402 GCA_966193805.1 uncultured bacterium
TCCAAATTGTTCGCGGCCGAGCGGTTAAGCGCCGCCTTGGTAAGCGCAAGGGCGCTTGGGGGCATCGCCGCCAGGCGAGCCACCAGCCGCATAGACTCTTCGTGAAACTTTTCATCAGGAAAAACTTTATACACCATTCCCCAGCGTTCGGCTTCGGCAGCGCTTACCTTATCGCCCAGCATCATCACTGCTGCCGCGCGTTGCCATCCTATCAGTCTTGGCAAAAAAAACGTACCGCCGCTGTCAGGTATCAGGCCAATTTTAGAGAATGCCTGGATGAACACCGCCGATTCCGATGCCAGTACAATGTCGCAGGCCAGCGCAATATTTGCTCCGGCGCCTGCTGCCACGCCGCGCACGCCGGCAATTACGGGTTTGGGGATATTCCTGATCCGCCTGACGATCGGATTCAACCGTTCACTTAATATTTTTTCAAGCGCTCCGTTGCCCATGCCCACCACTTCTTCCAGGTCCTGACCGGCACTGAATGCCCTGCCCGATCCGGTTACATACAATGCTTTGACTGATGCATCGGCTTCGCACTTGTTCAGCAGCTCCTGCAATTGCGAGCACATCTCACCATTGAAGGCGTTCAGTTTTTCTTCCCTGTTTAAGGTGATGATGGCAACCTGTTCCTTTACCTCGAATGTTACTGCGGGCATCGTAATTTATTTAATGGTCAATGGCATTTGAATACGTCGAATGGTTCGCCGCAATCGCGGCACTGGTATAATGCCTTGCAGGCCGTTGAACCGAATTCGCTGATGCGAAACGTGTTTGATGAATGGCATTGCGGGCACTCAGCAGGCGGCGCTTCGGCAAACAACTCCTGTTGCGCCTCTCTTTCGGCAGGCGGCACAATGCCATATTCTTTCAGCTTCTGCTTTCCCTGGTCCGACATCCAGTCGGTCGTCCATGCCGGTGACAACTCAGTAGTTACAGTGATCTTTTGATAGCCATTCGCCAATAGTTCCATCCTGATGTTGATGGCAATGACATCCATTGCCGGGCAACCGGAATAGGTGGGTGTAATGACGATCTCGACCTGCTGCAACGGCACCATCACCTTTATTCTTCTCACGATGCCGAGGTCGTTCACGCTGAGAACGGGTATCTCCGGGTCCATAACATTGCCCAGCAAGGTGCGGATGTTCTCTTCTTCTGTTATGTTCGTCGTTTTTACCATTCCACTCCGGGATAAGTGCGTTGCATGTATTGCATTTCGTTTAATAATTTTTCGAGATGAACAGTATGAGTGCCCTGCTTCCCTCCAAAGATCATTCTTTTCTTTGCCGGCGGCTGCAACGCCGCCTGCTGCAGGATATCATTCAGGCGTTGTTGCCATGATGTTTGAATTTTTTCGTTGTAAAAGTCTTGTTCATAACCGGCAGGCGTATACAGTTCTTCTGAGTATTTCCAAAGGTCATCCAGCGCGTTTTTCATTCTGATGTGGCTCTCTTCGGTCCCGCGTCCCAGCCTTATCACCCACTCGCTGCTCCAACGCACGTGGTACTGTACTTCTTTCACCGATTTTTCTGCTATCGCAGCGAGTTTTTTATCGGTTGATGAAATGAGGTGCTGGTATAACGGCAACTGGTAAGCGCTGAAAAGAAATTGCCGCATGATGGTTTTCCCCCAGTCGCCGTTTTCCTGTTCTACCAGAAGGCAATTTAGATATTGGTGGTGGTCCCGCAGGTAGGCGAGGGCATCTTCTGTGGCGCCATTGCGGGCGAGTTGTGCGGCGTATTGATAAAAGTTTCTTGCCTGCCCGATGAGGTCGAGTGAAATATTGGAGAGAGCGATATCCTGCTCGAGTATCGGCCCGTGGCCCGTCCATTCGCTGTTGCGATGACCAAGGATGAGGGAATTATCGGCGAGATGGAGAAGATAGTTGATCATGTTGTGATTGTTTTAAGGCCAACGCAATTACGCAGCCTCATATCCCCCGCTGACGGGGGTGGCGCGAAGCGACGGGGGTGGACCCAGGCAAAGGGCAACCTGAGTTCGCTAATATTTCTTCCTTTAAATGTTTTCACTTGTAAGTTTAAAGTTTTTAACTTTTAACTTTTCAACCTCACATCTGCTTCAACTCATCCGGCAAATCATAAAACGTCGGATGACGATACACTTTATCATTAGCCGGATCGTACAGCGAATCGGATTCGTCAGGATTCGATGCATGAACATATTTGCTCTCCACCACCCAAATACTGATGCCTTCCTGCCGGCGTGTGTACACATCCCGCGCATTTTCAATCGCCATTTGTGCATCGGCGGCGTGCAGGCTCCCAACATGCTTGTGGTCGAGGCCCTGCCTGCTCCTGATGAATACTTCCCATAACGGCCAGGATGTGGTCATAGGTTTATATTTTTAGCGTGTTGTTCGAAACGGCAATCGACAA
>CBIGXK010000490.1:0-2390 GCA_966193805.1 uncultured bacterium
CAAAGTGCTGGGACGCTTCAGGGAACTACCCTCCCCTCCCGGCGAACATCATATTATTCTTTTGGAAGATGTGATACGGTACAATCTTCCCAACATCTTTTCCTTCTTTGGGTACGACCACTACGAATCGTGGGTGTTTAAAGTAACTAAGGATGCTGAAATGGAAATCGACAACGACCTGTCGACCAACTTTATCCAGAAGATTGAAAAGGGACTGAAGAACCGCCGCAAGGGCAAGGCGGTACGGTTCGTATTCGACCGCGACATGGACCCGTCGATGCTTGAATTTCTCATGCTTAAACTCAACCTTTCGAAGAAAGATAGTCTCATACCTGGCGGCAGGATACACAACTTTCGGCACTTCATGGATTTTCCGGATGTGTTCAAACGAAACGGCCATCGCCGCAGACCGTTCATGCATCCGCTGCTGAAAGACTCTTTAAGGGTAACCGACATTGTGTTGAAGAACGATGTGATGCTCAACTTTCCGTATCATTCCTTCGACCCGGTGATAGACCTGCTGCGCGAAGCGGCCATAGACCCGCAGGTAACATCCATCAAGATCACCGCCTACCGCTGGGCCGCGCAGTCGAAGATCGCCAACGCGCTGGTGAACGCCGTACGCAACGGAAAGCAGGTAACCGTGATGGTTGAGCTGAGGGCGCGCTTCGATGAAGAAGCGAACATCGAATGGAAAGAATACCTCGAGCTCGAAGGGGTTAACGTGCTCATCAGTATTCCTAACCTGAAGGTACATGCGAAAATTTGCACCATCACCAAGAAGGTGAAGAACCGCAGGTATCACTACGGCTTTGTGAGCACCGGCAACCTCAACGAAAAAACCGCTCACGTGTATGGCGATCACTGCCTGCTTACCGCCGATCGTAAGATCATGTCCGACATCAACCGCATCTTCAGCTATCTTGAAAAATGGAAAGACGGAATGCAGCCGTTAAAAAATTGCGTGTCGCTCATCCCCTGCCCCACCGCCCTGAGGAAAGAATTGATTCACCTGCTGAATAACGAGATCAGGAATGCAAAGATGAACAAGGAGGCGGTCGTTTATTTGAAGATGAATTCGCTTTCGGACGAGGAACTGATCATGCGGCTGTACGAAGCGGCCAAAGCAGGTGTAAAGATCAACCTGGTGGTAAGGGGCATCTTTTGCATGCTTGTCGAAAATAAAAAATTCATTCAGCCCGTAAAGGCGGTGAGCATAGTGGATGAATATCTCGAACACGCACGTGTGTTCATCTTTCACAATGAAGGTGAAGAAAAAGTGTTTATTTCGTCGGCCGACTGGATGGTGCGCAACCTTGATCACCGTGTGGAGGTAACGTGCCCCATCAATGATCCGGATATTAAAAGAACGTTGATCAATCTTTTCAATATTCAGCTTAGCGACAATGTAAAAGCGAGAATTTTGGACAATGAACTCAGCAACCGGTACGTGCAAAGCGACGGCGGGCAACGGGTGAGGTCGCAGGAAGAAATATACAATTATTTGCAGCGATTGGGTACGGTTGAACCAATGGAACTATTTGAAGAAAAAGTATTTGAAGAAAAACAATCTACATGAGGCTGGCGGCTATCGACATAGGCAGTAATGCGGCGCGGTTGCTCATTTCCGAGGCAACCACCAATGATAACGGAAAATCACAATTCCAGAAACTGAATCTGGTACGCGTGCCCCTTCGCCTGGGCTTCGATGTATTTGCCGATAAAACCATCTCCGGCCAAAAGGAGGAGATGATCATCAAAACCATTCGTTCGTATAAATTACTAACCGAGGTGTATGAAGTGGAGCACATGAGGGCATGCGCCACATCTGCAATGCGTGATGCAACGAATGGCGCAGAAATCATTGATAAGGTGAAACAGGACACCGGCATTGAGATAGAGATCATCACCGGCGATGCGGAGGCGACGCTGATTTATGAGAACCATGTGGCCGAAAATATGGACAAGGAACACTCGTATCTCTATATTGATGTTGGCGGCGGCAGTACCGAGCTCACTTTTTTTGCAAACGGGGAGTTGCAGTTCAAGAGGTCATTCAATATCGGTACGATAAGACTGTTGAAAAAGCAGGTAGATGAATTTATGTGGGATGAGATGCGCGATTTCATCAGGCGCGAAACCAAGGGGCATGATGGCGACATGGTAGCGATCGGATCGGGCGGCAATATCAACAAGGTTTTCAGTTTATCGAAAAGAAAGGAAGGGAAGCCGTTGCAACTGGATTTGCTGAAGGATTACCTGCGCGAGCTGGGAAGTTTTCCGCTGGAAGAGAGAATGCGGCTCTATAAGATGCGCGAGGACCGTGCCGATGTGATCGTGCCCGCCCTGTCCATTTATGTGAATGTGATGAAGTGGGCGAATATTGATGA
>CBIGXK010000491.1:0-2366 GCA_966193805.1 uncultured bacterium
GGGGAAAGGTGAGAGGTTTTTCAGTTTTAACTTTTAAGTTTTAAGTTTTGCCCGAAGGGCAATGAACAAACAAAAAATCTCAATGAACAGGAAAGAATTTTTTGCGCAGTCGGGCACACTGCTTTCATCCATGATGATAGGCAGCGCTGCCACCGAAAAACTTACGCCCACAATGAACAAACCATCCATAGAAGTCAAAAAAGTAAACGCCAATTTCGAGCGGGAGCCGCTGTATCCATACCGCTTCAAAGGAAGCGCAATTGCTGAAGCCTGGCAACCGGCAGCCTACCTTGAATCTGCATCAGGCAAAAGCGCCATCGGCCTGGGCACGCAGAGCGTGCTGTGGTCGGATGCAACGGTGTTCCTGAATCATTCCGTCAGCGGCGGCAATGCATTAATGTTTGCCTTAACAGAGCGCGCACTGCAATTGATGAAAGGCAAATCATTCACCGACCCTGTTTCGCTGCTCGATGAACTGTTGCCGCAGCTATACGAATATGGAAAGAAAATAACCGGGAATGAAAAGCTTCGCAAAACATTTGCATTGAACGCTCTTGTGCCGGTTGATAATGCCGCATGGCTCCTATACGCTGCCGAAAACAAAATGAATAATTTCGACGAGATGATGCCATCGGCTTACAAACCAGGCCTTTCTCACCGGCATGAAAAAGTGGCGAGCATGCCCTCGTTCAGCGTGGGCGCAGATGTACGGCAGATAAAAGAATTCGCCGACCAGGGATATTTTATCATGAAGCTGAAGATCGGCTCGTCGGGAACGCAGCAGGAAATGCTGGAAAAAGATATTGCCTTTTTAACGGCCGTGCACAAAGCGATTGGCCACTATGAAACGCCTTACACGAAAAGCGGAAAAATTCCTTACTATTTCGATGCCAATGAGCGATATGATGAAAAAGAAACGTTGCTCCGTTTTCTTGACCACGCAAAAAAAATCGGCGCATACGACCAGATCGCGGTGGTAGAAGAGCCTTTTGGAGAACGAAACAAAAGTTATGTGGGCGATATCGGCATCACCATCGCTGCCGATGAAAGTGCGCACACCGTAGATGATGCTGCCGAACGCATCGAACAGGGCTACCAGGCTATTGCAGTTAAGGCAGTGGCCAAAACACTGAGCATGACAATCAAGATCACGCAGCTTGCGCACGAGAAAAAAATTCCCTGCTTCTGCGCCGATCTTACCGTCAACCCCATACTTGTAGATTGGAACAAGAATGTGGCCGCACGCCTGGCGCCATTTCCCGGTATCACCGTTGGTCTCCAGGAAACCAACGGGCACCAATATTATAAACATTGGGACACGATGATGTCCTACCATCCGCGTGCAAATGCCGGTTGGACGGTAACAAAGAAAGGCGTGTATGAAACCGGCAGGCAGTTTTACGAAGAAAGCGGCGGAATATTCTATCCTTCACCGCATTACACCGATTTATTTAAGGAAGAAAGCTGATTTGCGCGGTATTGTTTTTGCACCTGTTCTTCCGGTTTTATGCCGCCCATCTGTCGCGGCGATACCCGTGATATTTTCTTCAATCAAATAAACTGGTAATATGAACAAGAATAATTCAAACGATCCGCGGCACCAGGCAGACAAGGAAAACGCAGCTAAACGCGGTGACAAAGCTGACGTGGAAAAGGCACACAAGCAAGCCGATCGCGACATCGCGAATGATGCCGAATTGAGTGCACATTCTCCGAACGACGACCTCGATGAAGGAGAAAGCGCAAGATTGGGTGAAAATGAAAACGGCCTTGCGTAAGATCGCATGAAACGGGTTGTGCGTGCCGCGTGTTCGATTAATTTGCACCTGTTATGGTGAACGCGATAATAGATAGAGGCCTGAACCTGCTTCCCTCGGGAGGTGAAGTATATTACATTCCCGGGGTATTCAGCCGCGATGAAAGCAATGAATATTTCAACGAGTTGTTTTCAGATGTGAGGTGGAAGCAGGAGCCGGTAAAGATATTTGGCCGCGAAATGATGCAGCCGCGCCTAACGGCATGGCATGGCGATACGGACAAGCCTTACACGTACTCCGGGCTAACGATGGAAGCCGCTGCGTGGATCCAACCGCTGATGCGGATGAAAAAAGTTGCGGATGAATATTCAGGGGTGGTCAGCACCAGCGCTTTGTTGAATTTATATCGCGATGGCAATGATGGACTGGGTTGGCACCGCGATAATGAAAAGATGCTTGGTCCAACGCCGGTTATTGCTTCCATCAGCCTTGGCGCCGAAAGGATATTCAAGTTGAGGAGGTATGATGATAAAAAAGAAGTTATTGCTATTGTTTTGGAACCGGGCAGCTTACTCATCATGAAGGGGAAGAGCCAGCAATGCTGGGAGC
>CBIGXK010000492.1:0-2357 GCA_966193805.1 uncultured bacterium
TTTCAGGCTCCAGCATAAAAAAAAATCAGCAATACTTAGTTATTTTCTCCACCGCCAAGTTCGCGGAACTCGGTGGGCGTCATTCCATACATTTTCTTGAACCTGAAAGAAAAACTCGATTCGTCTTCATACCCAATATCACTGGCGATGTGATGCACACGCCGCCTGGTGGCCCTCAGCAACTGGCCCGCGCGTTTCAGCCTGCGCTCTGTTTGATAAGTATTGATGGGGATGCCGAACATCTCCGCGAATCCCTTTTTCAACTGCTGTTCATTTAGAAAACATTTGCGGGCGATCTCCGGAATTTTCAGGCGGCTGCCTTCATTTTCATCAATAATAGCTTTTGCGCTGATGATCCTTTGTGCCACCGCTGAAATATTTCCGTTTCCGGTTCTTCGTTTCGGTTCGGTGACCGCCCGGCCGTACATGCGGAGGAGTGCCGGAATTTTTCTTGTTAAGAATTGTTCCGGAGGTGTGTAATCAGGATCGAAATGCACCAACTCATGCAACAGTCCCTCTAGCGTGAGCGGCATCGGCGCTTCCGTGATCTTTAACGAAATTTCGTCCGGGCCGTCTTGTTCCACAAGGTTGTGCAGGCCCATATTCTGCTCCATAAGCGCTGAAAACTGAAGCTGTGAAAGATGAAAATGAGCGAATGTATAGCCCGATGCCGGCAGCATTGCCTCGTGATGCAGGTTTGCAGGTACGTCAACTAAATAACAGTTGCCCTCGCGCATGCATATTGGGCGCCGCCCGCCGATAATACATTCGAAATTACCTTTGATGATGCAAAAGAAAACAAAGGCCGGCTCTTGCACGAGAAAATAAATTGTTGTGGTGGTGGTAACAAATAAATGCTGAAAGAAAAGCGCATACTGTCCACCGTTAATTTCCTGTTCGAGCCGGCCGCCGCTGTCGAAAGGATGGTAGGAGGCGGTAAAGTGTGAGAGCAGCAACGGCTTCAGGTGATCAGGGATTTCATGTGTGGAAGGATGTTGTTGGTGATTGTCAGGATAAATAGTTAAAGCCATACATTAAATGGATAAGGGTGAAAAAAATCTTTTCATTGTTCGAGGTATTTGAAAGCGGGAAAAGTATAAAAGGTTGCCGAAACCGACTCGGGCGAAAAGAATTCTTTTTGAAAACACTCAAAATTTTAATGAACGAGGATGGCCCGAGCGGAAATAACGTCTCAATCTAAGTGCCTGGTAACCAATAAAAAATAACTGCCTGAATGGTAAGCGGTTTTTCGCGCCAAAATTCCATTTTCCATAAAGAATCAGGTAATGTTTCTATAAATTCGAAAAATGAACGGAATTAAGAGACGGGAATTCATCAGGAAATCTATGATCACGGGAATAGGCACGCCGCTGGCGGCTTCGCAACTCACCAGCCTCGCTATCGAACCGGAAGAAATTCTTCCCAATCCTTCAAAAAAGAAAAAAATTATTGTAGCCGGCGCGGGCATTACCGGCCTGTGCTGTGCATACGAATTAATGCAGAAAGGCCACGACGTGGTTGTTCTCGAAGCAAAGGGACGACATGGCGGCCACGTATATACTGGAAGAGATGGCCTCACCGACGGACTATACGCCGACTACGGCGCGGACCACATCACCAGGCCAGGATACGAACGCTTTTTTGAATACGCGAAGAAATTCAACCTCCCTGTTCTGCCCTATCCGCACGCAGAAGGATCCGATGCCGCACCCAACAGGCACGGACTGCGCATGATCAACAAAAAATTCTACACCGATGAGGAATTAGCCGACCCTGCCGTGCTCCGCAAATTCGGATTCAATGACAAGGAAATAACACATCTTTCATCACGCCCGTGGTACGCGCTGCAGCGTATGTACCTCGACAAATACGCTGACCAGATCAAAGACGTCAACCAACCGTTCGCCTCGGGACACGACGACTGGGACCAGATTCCCGTGTCCGACCTGTACAAAAAGGAAGGCGCCTCGGAAGCGGCTCTCGAATATCTTGGGGGCAATCACGTCTCTGCGTTATTTACCGTTTGGCGCCTGGCAGCAACTAAAGCAAGGAAAATACCCGCCAACCAGGGAGAAACGTTCAGACTGAAGAACGGCAACCAGGAACTGCCGAATGCATTCGCCGCGAAACTTGGCAACCGCGTCAAGCTGTCACATACCATCACCGCTATCGAACACAACGAATCGGGCGTTACGGTTTCGTACAGGGCCTACGGTTATGATGAAGAAAAACAAATGAGCTGCGACTATCTCATCAATTGCATTCCCCTGCCTGTATTCAGAAAAATACCCGTCAACCCGGGATTGTCGCCCGATAAACAATATGTGGTAGATAACCTCCGGTATTCTTCACATCCC
>CBIGXK010000493.1:0-2352 GCA_966193805.1 uncultured bacterium
AAAGTAAATTATTTCCGATAATTGGGTTTGTTCTCCTCCAGGTATTGCGGACCGGAATAAAAGAGTTCCATCAAACAATTAACGCAGGTTATGCTGTCAACTATATCGTAGCGCGGATGTCTGCGTACATTTCAGGGTATTTGTTAAACGTCATGGCCACAAAACCACATTGCGGTATTATTTTCAGATTATTTTTGCGGGCATAATCTACTACAGCGTTCACTAATTTTTTTCCAAATCCATTTCCGCGCTGTGTAAGCCCAACACTTGTGTAGCCCGCTTTTAATATGCCCGCAGTAACGTTGACGGTCATTCTTCCAACCTCTTCTCCATCCACATGCAGCGAAAAAAAAGAGATTCCCTTTTCGCCTTCGTGTATTTCAATCTTTTCCATTTTACTTGCTTTTAAATAATAAAAATTTAATTAAAAATACATTGGGACATTCATTGCGGTCATCCAAATTTCTTTCGGGAGAACGCCATTATTCAACAGATCCATGTTCCATTGCAGAAAGGAACCGTTCACAATCAAGCGCAGCCATGCAACCCGTACCCGCGGCAGTAACTGCTTGCCGGTAAGTCGGGTCCTGGGCGTCGCCACAACAGAAAACACCTGGAATATTCGTGTTTGTTGTGCAGTCTTTTGTTTTGATATATCCTGCCTCGTCCATGACTATCCATGGTTTAAACATGTCGGTGTTGGGATGGTGGCCTATGGCTACAAAAAAGCCGGCTACGGCCAATGTAGATTCCTGCAGGGTGATATTATTGAATAAACGCGCACCGTTAACCTTTATTCCATCTCCAAGAATTTCTTTCACTTCCACGTTAAACATAAGTTCGATATTGGCTGTATTTTCAACCCTGTGAAACATTGTTTTCGATGCTTGCACGTTCGATTTCCGCACTAACATATATACCTTTCTGCAAAGTTTTGACAAATGCAGGGCTTCCTCTGCAGCGGTGTCTCCGGCGCCAACAATAGCCACATCCTTGCCCTTAAAGAAAAACCCGTCGCAAGTTGCGCAGGCTGAAACGCCGGAGCCTGCGTATTGCTGTTCTGAGGCAAGGCCCAGCCATTTCGGTGTTGCACCAGTGGCGATAATCACTGCATCTGCCAATAACTCTTTGCTGTCATCGACAGTAATCTTATATGGCAGCGCGGAAAAGTCAACGGCACTCACGTATCCTGTTCGTAAATCCGCGCCCATCCTGGAAGCCTGCTTGTGAAAGCCGTTCATCATTTCCGGCCCCATTATGCTATCGGGGTAGCCGGGATAATTCTCGACATCGGAGGTTCTTGTAAGCTGTCCGCCGATAAGCAGTCCTGTGTACAATACCGGTTTTAAGTCTGCACGGGCTGTATAAATGGCGGCTGTATAACCCGATGGCCCGGACCCGATGATGAGACATTTTATTCTTTCGTTTTCCTGTTCGCTCATAATGGTCTCACTTTATTGGTATGAGTATTTTTGCGCCTATTCAATGATCTTCATTGCGGCTTGCCTTTCAAAGTCTATTTTTTCTCATCTGCGGCGACTTTTTGCAGGGAAACGGCATTCATGCAATAACGAAGTCCACTGGGCTTCGGTCCATCCTGAAAAACATGTCCCAGGTGGGCGTCACACGTATTGCAAAGTGCCTCGATACGCTGCATGCCAAAGGTGACGTCGTTGTGGTAAGCGACCGCATTCTCCTTAATCGGCTGAGTGAAAGAAGGCCATCCGGTCATGCTTTCAAATTTTGTTTCCGCATCAAAAAGCTCTGTGCCGCAGCAAACACAGGCATATTTCCCTGGTTCGAAATAAGAGCAAAGTTCAGAGCTGAATGCACGCTCTGTACCCTTCAGCCGGGTAATATTGAACTGCTCGGGCGTCAGGAGTTCCCTCCACTCTTCGGGTGTTTTTTCTACCCGCTTGTCCGGAACGGGGTTGCCGTTATTGGCAAATTTTATAACATCAGGCCATTTTAACATAGTTCTATTTTTAAGGTCAAAAAATGGATTCAATCGTAAACGTGTTGTCATTAAACATGAAGGAGTCATTTTCCTTGCTATCCATAAGCTTTTGGTAGAAAGGTGCATCAGGCGACATAGCAACAAAATGCTTGCCTTCAAAGTCGAATTGGCAGGCCGGTATTCCGATAATGTAATATTGCCCATTGACCAGTGCTACTGCACCTTCTGTTACCGATGTTTTGCGGCTAAAATCCAGGTCGCGAAGCACTTTAAGTTCATTCTCCCGCTGGTGAATTTGTCTTTCCATCGCCTGTAAGTATTCTTCAGTCTGTTCCCTGTGTGAGTTGTCGTCGGCGTCACGAACGTCATCGTGATTCAGGTTGCCACCGCTTTGG
>CBIGXK010000494.1:0-2326 GCA_966193805.1 uncultured bacterium
CCCGCTGGCGGGGGTGGCGCGAAGCGCCCGGGGGTGGACAAGCGTGAAACGTGATATAAAAGAACAGGGTTCGTAGAAACGAACCCTGGCAACCAAAAAGCTTAGTTCCTGTAGAAACAGTGGTAAGCATTTCACGTAAAACTAAAGCATGAACATAATTGAGGTTGCATAACCAACTCGCGTTAAAAGTCAAAATGCTTTATTGTCCTGTTGTCGTGCGGCAAATATATAATGCTCAGATATAATTAACCAAGTTGCCGTCACATATTTTTTTTAAATGTGTATTTCAAACACAATATTTTAATCATTTCGCATACTCTTTAACGTTATTTTCACGAAGCAGCACCTGCCATGCGTGATCTATTCGTCCTTCGTCGAGTAATTCTTTCGCATACATGTGAATGCGGTGTTGCTGGTTGTTTCCTTTGAAGTAGTAAAACAACGCGTCGAGCCGGCCATCGTTAAAGTTGGATTCTTTGCCGGGCAGTTGTTCAACGTTCGCGAGCTGTGCCAGGTGGTTGCCGGTGAGCACTTTGCTGTTTTTAAGTTGTTCGGGCAGTGCGTCGATGCCGATACCGAGCCGCGTGTTGGGCTTTGGCAGCGTAAACAAATTATCAGGGGTGATGCGCGCGTACCAGTCGCCACCCAAGCGCGCCACGTGCTCGATCTTTTCCTGGTCCATTTGTTTTTTGGCATTCAATAGTGTGTCGTCGATGTGGATGCAGAGTATCTCGGCGATCACGAGTTGTCCGGCGCCTCCGTTCTCGCCCAGCGATTTTACTTCGTTCACTTTACACTCCAGTTTGGCTTTCGCTTCTTTGACGAGGGCTGGTCTGATCAGTGATGCTTCCTCCTTTGTGAAGCCGGATTTGACGAACTCGTCGGTACTTTTTGGATATTCGCAACTGGCGAGCGATGCCTGCTGTACCATGTCGTATGTGACGATATTGATGGCCACTTCGGGCACTTCGAGGATGTTTTGCAGCGTGTGTTTGGTGGTATTGTCGCGCATCCTCCTGGCGGGCGAAAAGATGACGATGGGCGGGTTGGTGGAGAAGAGGTTGAAGAAGCTGAAGGGGCTGAGGTTCTGGCGGCCGTTGCTATCGATTGTTGATGCAAAGCAGATGGGCCGTGGGGCGATGAGGTGTTGCAGGTAGTGTTGTTTCTCGACTGTGGTGAGGTCGGCGGTGTAGCGTGTCATATGTGGTTTTATCGGTAAAGAAAAAGGTGTTGGCTGGTGTGAGGTATTTTAGCGAGAGGGATAGGTGGCGAGGGCCTTGATGAGCAGGGGGTAGTGGACGCGTTTATCGTCGAAGTATTTGTATGGGTAATCGGGTCTCATGGTAAGCGGGTGCAAGATACTTTAAAAGTGATTTCGAATTTAAAGTGGATTGTTCTATTTTTGCCACCCATTTGGCGGGGTAGCTCAGGCGGTTAGAGCGCAGGATTCATAACCCTGAGGTCATGGGTTCAACTCCCATCTCCGCTACCAATTACTGGGAGTGCCTGTAGGATGAAAGTCCTATGGGCTTTTTTTATTGCCTATCCGAGTAATAGGTGTTCTGAATGCAGCCCGACCGTACAAGAGACCCTTTCTGATCTTACACTATCCATACATGATTCCGGTATGAATAACGTGTCTCTTTCTTCGCACGGATAGGCAATGCGATATGTACCGCAGGAGTTACACACAGCGGTTATCCGGCACAGTGGGACTACTTAGCCGTACTAAGTGAAAACTACTAACGCTTTTGTTTGCGCATTAATCAGATTACTTTTAGCGTTAGATCATCCCATGCGCCTTTTCCTTCTTATACTCCTGTTGATTATTTCTCCCTTTTTTGTCAAGGCGGCAGATATTGTGGTAACGACCAATGCAGAATCAGGTCCAGGCTCGCTACGTGCTGCTATAGAAACAGCCAACAGCAATGGAACGGCCGTTCACGACATTATACGATTTAATATTCCCGCGACGGCCTTTCTTGATCGCGTAATTCTGTTAACAAGCGAACTTCCTGCTCTGACTTCGAACCTTACTATTGATGGGTCCACTCAGCCGGGCGAATCATTTCAGAACACTGACGCAAAAATCCTGATAAAACAAGACCAGTATGCCCCTTCATTTGCCTCGTTGCGGATAAGCAATGCTAAAAATGTAAATATCTACGGCTTGTATCTGTATATCGGGTATTGGGAAGGAATATTCTGGCCGCTCGGAAATCGCTCGCCGAATTTGTATGGGATAGATATTATTGATTCCAGGGATATCGAGATCGGTGCGCCTGGAAAGGGGAATGTTATTAACGGATCAGTCTATGCAATTCAC
>CBIGXK010000495.1:0-2292 GCA_966193805.1 uncultured bacterium
GGGGAGTATATGGAGTAGAGAGCAGACGGGAGAAGGGAGACGTTAGACGGGAGAGGTGAAAGGGTAGTGGTGAGATGTTTTCCCCCGCTGGCGGGGGTGTCGCCGAAGGCGACGGGGGTGGACCGGCAAAAAAACTATTTAATAGTAAAACCAATCTTTCCGTCCTTCAGCTCTGCGGCGGGCGCGGGAATCTTCACCGCATTCAACACAAAAAAAACAGATCTCAAAAACTTACTCCGAACAGGGATCTTCGTCAGATCCACATCGGGCGACAAATAAAATTTCCTGATTCTCTTGATATCCCGGTAGTCGTGCGCGGTTCCTTCTTCATCAACCCAGTAATTCTCCCTTCCTCCATACATCCCTTCGGCACCATAACCCACGGCTATATTCAACCATTTCGGCAGGTGAGCATCAGGAAAAAATGCTGAAAGATTACCGCTGAGCCAATATACCTGCGAGTTATAATCTTTCAGCAGCCTCTCCGGCAACGAACTGCCGAACAGCTCATCGCGGCGTCCCTGCAAACCATCAGCATAATCGTAAGGATAATAAGACAATTTTACCTGTACCGGCTGGCTGCCGGCAGTGAGCTCCTGCAATACATACAATCCTGCGCCGGCAACGTTCGCGCCCACATCGCCCCAACTGAATCCCCACTTCGAAGAATAGGCATCCTGCATCTCGATGATACTTTGGTACAGCATGCCGCTCGCTCCACCCAGCCAGGCCGATTGCCTGCGGTTGAGGCCCGTCCATTCCCACATCTCCGCAGATAAGCGGCTCACATGGTAGGTGGTCCACAGGTGCCCGGCCTTATCTACCTGGTTCCATTCGGCATTGTCGTTAAAAAAATGAAATTTGGATTTGTCGTAGTCCGCATACCACGCCTTGTTGAGCGCTACGTAAGAGCCTGCATACAAAGCAGCGTTGGCGCCGGCAACAAACCACAGGCGCGGCTTATTGACAGCGGTATCGCCCTGGGCGGAGGATGATTGGATCAGGGTGAATAGTGCCAGCGATATGAAGAGTGTTTTTGACACCCGGATAAAGGTAAATGTTTATATTGCTATTTAAAAGGTTGACACCATGGATGATGCAATAAAAACGAGATATACGGCCTGGCTCAACGGCAAATTCGATGAACAGACGAAGGACGAGATCAGGAAACTGGAGCGCGAGAACCCGAATGAGCTGGCAGATGCGTTTTACCGCAACCTCGAATTCGGCACCGGCGGGCTCCGCGGCATCATGGGCGTGGGTACCAACCGCATGAACAAATACACGGTAGGCATGGCCACACAGGGCTATGCCAATTACCTGAAAGATACCTACCCGGGAGGCGTGATACGCGTGGCCATCGCTCACGACAGCCGCAACAACAGCCGGCTATTTGCGGAGATCGTGGCCAATGTGATGGGCGCCAACGGCATCAGGGTTTTTCTTTTCGAGGCGCTGCGGCCCACACCCGAACTGTCGTTCACCATCCGCCACCTGGGCTGCCAGGGCGGAGTGGTGTGCACCGCGTCGCACAATCCCAAAGAATACAACGGCTACAAAGCCTACTGGAGCGATGGCGGACAACTGGTGCCGCCGCACGACAAAAACGTGATCAAAGAAGTGGAAAAGGTGGCGTCGGTGGATGATGTGAAATGGAGCGGGGGCGAGGCCAATATTACCATCATCGGCAAAGAAGCGGATGAGGCCTATTTGAAAATGCTGAAATCGTTGTCGGTTTACCCCGAAGTGATCGAAAAGCAGAAGGACCTTAAAATCGTTTATACGCCCATACACGGCACCGGCATCACACTGGTACCGCAGGCGCTCGAGCGGTTCGGGTTCAAAAACGTAACGATCGTGGAAGAGCAGGCAAAGCCCGACGGCAACTTTCCTACTGTCGTATACCCCAACCCCGAAGAAAGCGAGGCGATGAGCATCGGCCTGCAAAAAGCGAAGGAAATTGATGCCGATATACTTCTCGGCACCGACCCCGATGCGGATCGTGTGGGCATTGCCGTTAAAGACAACAAAGGCAACTGGGTGCTTATGAACGGCAACCAAACCGCCGTACTCGCCTGCAACTACATGATCGAGGCGCGTAAAGAAAAAGGTATCGCGCGCTCGAATGACATGGTGGTGAAGACGATCGTTACCACCGATATGATCGATAAAATTGCTGCCGCTAACGGCGTGAAATGCTACAATGTACTCACTGGTTTCAAATGGATCGCTGAGTTGATACGTGAAAAAGAAGCGAGCGAAAATTATATCATCGGCGGAGAGGAAAGCTAT
>CBIGXK010000496.1:0-2274 GCA_966193805.1 uncultured bacterium
CAAATAGATAACACGAACTGGGGCGGCATCACCAACGAAGAGGGCGAGTATGTTATCCGCAACGTAAAACCAGGCAGTTGGGTGCTAACAGTGTCTTCTGTTGCTTCCCTGTCGTCGGGCAAAAAAATTACGGTTGCAGCGGGCCAGGTGCTGACGGTCAACTTTGAACTTAGCCAGAACGCGGATGAACTGGAAGAAGTGGTGATAGCCTCCAAAAGGCTGAACAAAGAAAACCGCTTCGTGGCAAAGATGCCGCTCACCGATCTCGAAAACCCGCAGGTGTATAGCTCCGTGTCGGCAGAAACCATGAAACAGCAGGCTATCACCAACTATGATGACGCGCTGCGAAACATTCCGGGAATTGTAAGAACATGGGAATCGACAGGAAGAGCCGGCGACGGCGCCGCCTATTTTGCGTTGAGGGGTTTCGATGCACAGCCTTTTTTATATAACGGCCTTCCCGGTCTCGTGAGCGGCAACCTGGATCCCGCAAATATTGAAGAGATACAGGTACTAAAGGGCCCGTCGGCAACTTTGTTTGGCGGCAGTTTTTACAGCTATGGCGGCCTCATCAACACCATCACCAAAAAGCCGTATTATAAAACCGGCGCAGAAATTGGATACAACGTAGGAAGTTTTGGCCTGCACAGAATTACTGCCGACGTCAACACGCCGTTAAGCAAAAAGGAGAAGATCGCGCTTCGGGTAAACGCCGCTTATCATTCTGAGAAAACGTTCCAGGATGCGGGGTTCAAAAAATCTTTTTTCGTTTCCCCTTCCCTCGTGTATGAAGTGAACGACCGGCTGTCTTTTCATGCCGTTGCCGAAATTCTCGAAGAGAAGAGGGCGGTTGCTCCCGTATTTTTCCACTCCGACAGGCTTAGCCCCCTTCCTTTCAAAACGATTGAGGAACTTAACCTCAATAACGACCTTTCTTTTACCAGCAACGACCTGACAATAAAAAACCCCCGGTTCAACCTGCAAACGCAAATGATCTACAAGCTGTCGGATAAATGGACATCGCAAACGGTGTTCTCTTATGGAACCGTTCAATCCGATGGTCTATACACATACATCTGGGACGATGTTTCTGGCGATAATGAATTCAGCCAGTATTTTCACGACGAAGCGCAGAAAACAAAGACGACCGACATACAGCAGAATTTCAATGCCGATTTCACGATTGGCAGTGTGCGGAACCGTTTGCTGATAGGGCTCGATTACTTTAGCCGCAACGTTGTGGACAGGGGTTCCGGATGGGCATGGGGCAGGAACGTAACGCCGCAGGGCAACGTCAACTATATCGATCCTTTTACAAAAGAACCGATGCCGCCGTTGCCGCTAACGCGCGAGGCAGTAGATAACCTGCTTGCCGGTACCGACTTCAGCAACAGCAACATTGTTAACCGGTCGTACAGCGCTTATGTGTCGGACGTCGTGAATTTTACACCGAAACTGTCGGCAATGGTGAGCTTAAGAGCAGACTATTTTGACTCGAAAGGCGAAAAAGATTCAGATGATGATGATTTTGACCAGACGGCCTTATCGCCAAAATTGGGTTTGCTTTATCAGCCGGTATTAGATAAGGTTTCTCTTTTTGTGAACTATCTCAATGCTTTCATAAATGTTGCGCCGATGCAGGTGTCTGATCCTGACGGTTCCAATCCGCGAATAAAGTCGTTTAAGCCCGAACAGGCAAATCAATGGGAATTCGGCGTAAAATCGAACCTGCTTTCCGACAGGTTGTTTGGTACCCTTTCATTTTATGATATAACGGTGAGGAACAGGGTATCAACAGATCCGAATAATATCAACAATTCGCTGCAGGGCGGAAAGGTTGGAAGCAGGGGTGTTGAACTGGACGTAACAGCCTACCCCATGCGCGGACTGAGCGTGATTGCCGGTTTCAGCCATAACAAAACAAGGGTGATCGCCGGCGACAAAAACGATTTTTATTCGGAACCCGGAAGAAGTATAGGCGGGCAGGGGCCGCAAAACCTGGCCAACCTTTGGGCGGCGTATAAATTTTTGGGTGGCAAGTTAAAAGACTTCGGCTTTGGCCTTGGTGGAAATTACGGGGGTGAGTACAAGGTGATTGATAACAGCGCAACGGGAGTATTTACGCTGCCTTCATACGTAGTGCTGAATGCGAGTGTGTTTTATAATGCTGAACATATACGGGTGGCATTCAACATGAATAACCTGACCAACGAAGAATATTATTCCGGGTACTGGTCGGTGAACCCCCAGCGCCCGGCGAATTTTGTTGTGAGC
>CBIGXK010000497.1:0-2267 GCA_966193805.1 uncultured bacterium
TGTCTGGATTCGTGCAGCGCGAGCGATTTGTGCCACGGCAGGCTGCCCAGTTCAAAACTGTTTTGCCTGGGAGTCATAAAAAATTCTGACCGGTAGGGGCCGAGCGAAACGTACCCATTCGAAAAGGTAGTCTGGTTTTGCAGTACAATGGGTATTTTTTTCAAGTGATAGCCGGTTCTTTTTCCTTCAATGGCGGCGAGGCGGTGGATGATGCCGCTCACTTCGCGGGCCTGCTGTTCAAGCCCTGCGGGAAAGATCACCCGGGCAGTGTCTGTATTGAGTTGTCTCCATTCCAGCGACGGCGGGTTGCCGCCAAATTCCTGGCCGAAAGCATGAAGGGATATCAGAAGTAAAAGTGGCGTCCACCATTTAAAACTCTTGTTTTCCACAATCCCTCAAAGTATCAATTTTTGAAGTATCTTCCAATTCCACAGTATGAACAATTCCCAACAGCCATTTGAACCCGATCATCTTATCCGTTTGGTTCATGCGCAGTATCCGCATCGCACGGATGTGCTGCGGGCGTTGCAACTTTGCTCGGGCGGCAATTGGGCAAATGAAAATTATATTTACTTTATCAGCTCACTCAAATCGGCGGTTCCGAACGACGAAAGCCGGATTGTTGAAAGCATCGTGCTGAAAGATCATCAGGATGGCAGGATCACCGTAGATGTGGTGGCCGACGGCAGGATCGCCCGAATCGGGTACGATTCCAAACAATAGGTACTGTTATTTTTCTTCTGTCGGGTTCACATGACCATTGAACGATATCGTTTGCCGGTTAAGACTCGTCACCTGCAGATTACCAAAGCCGCTCGCCGAAAAGCTGAGATACAATTGCCTTACATCGTCGGCATCTTTCGGTTTAATATTTATTTCCCAATTTCCTTTTTTCCTTTGTTTGGCTTTGTAGTCAAAGTTGGTTGAAGTAAAATCGATCCCTCCTTTAGCCGGATCTAACGGCGCCGTATAGGCGCGGCCGAAATAGGGCAGAAAAGCGATTACAGTATCGCCCCGAACAGTGAGCGTGTAATCGGAGGTAAGCTGGATGGTGCGGCCCCTCAAAGGCAGTGCCGATGTTGCTTTAAATACGTATCGTTTGTCGGTAATGGCGGTTTTGATCCTGTCTTCTTTATCGTTTTTTTTATCCTGGGCGCGGAGGTTAACTTGTCCGGCGACAATCATCGTTCCCACCAGCAGGGATGTTGTCAATAGTTTCATGCCGGCAACTGTTCAATTTTTGTACCATGGCATGATTTTGTACTCATGTACAGATTGCTCATCCAATATTTTTTAACATGAAGAAGGAAAAAATCAGTAAGCAAATGTATATCGACTGGTATTCAGTCGCCCCCGGCGTGTGGAGGATCAGGGACCTGTTCGTAAACGTTTACCTGATCCACAATCCCTCTGCCAATAATTGGGTGCTGCTCGATGCGGGTTTGAAAACGACGGCCTCCAAAATCAAAAAAGTCGCCGACCATCTTTTCTGGCCCGACACCGCCCCGGCGGCCATTATTTTAACACATGCTCATTTCGACCATGTCGGTTCACTTAGAAAGCTGGCCGGGGAATGGGATGTGCCCATCTATGCCCATGCCCTCGAAAAGCCCTATCTAACAGGCGTTTCTGCCTATCCTCCTCCCGACCCATCGGTAGGCGGCGGCCTCATGACTCTTTTATCGTTCACCTATCCGAGGGGCCCGATCGACGTGGCCGACCGCCTGCTGACGTTGCCGCTGGATGGCACCATCCCCGTTCTCCCCGACTGGAAATATTTTCACACTCCCGGCCACGCACCGGGTCATATCAGCCTGTACCGGGAGGCCGACCGGCTGCTGCTTGCCGGCGACGCGTTCGTGACCACCTGCCAGGAATCCGCATTTTCGGTGATGCTGCAAAAGAAAGAGCTGCACGGCCCTCCGAAATACTTCACCTACAACTGGAGATCGGCAGAATCGTCCGTTAAGGTGCTTGCCAGCCTTGAACCCGAAATTGTGGCAACCGGTCATGGCAAACCGATGGCCGGCGCGACCATGCGCGCGGGATTACATGAACTTGCTAAAAATTTTCAAAAGCTGGCGATGCCAACCTATGGCCGGTATCTTAATGAACCCGCATTAGTGAACAACCAGGGCGTTCAATATTCACCGCCGCCAAAAAATGGCCGCCTTATTTTCGCCGCTGCAGGAATGGCGGCCGCCGCCATTGCGAGCTATCTCGTTGTCAGGAATCGCCGGCGGTTTATTTGAATGATTGTAGAAAAT
>CBIGXK010000498.1:0-2255 GCA_966193805.1 uncultured bacterium
GGCGGACTGAAATGGAGATCAGGAAATTGGCTGACCATGCTCATGGATAGCCAGCGACATGCCTTTTACTTTTACGTGGTATTTTTTAGAAACAATAAATGAATTACATATGCAAAAGATCATTGTTCTTGTGGATCCCAGAGGAATAGATACATCCACGCTCGACTTCACTACCTATCTGGTGCGAACAGGCACTAGTAAATTATACGGCGTATTCCTTCATCCGGATTCGCAGGAACCGGTACCGGAAATGGTGATCAATAACGAAAAGTCGTCCGGCAGTGACCAACAGTCACCGTCGGGCAGAAGGCCTGTCAATACTGATGTGGACCAAAGTAAAAAAGAGTGGCTTGCCTATTATAAGAACCAGGGTTTCGGCGTGCATCCGGAAACGGCTGACGTGTATACCAGGGAGCAAATCATTGAAGAAACCAGATTCGCCGACGCTGTAATTGTCAATGGAGAGATTAGTTTCAGCGGGGGTGCTGAATCGGTTCCCACGAAGCTAATCGAATTTATATTGAAAAAATCGGAGTGTCCGGTGATTGTGGCGCCCATGACGTTCGACCCCATCGAAGAAGTCGTTTTTGCTTACGACGGCAGCCCGTCTTCAGTGTTTGCGGCTAAGGAATTTACCCGGGTGTTTCCGCAGTTCGAGGACAAGAGAATTACTTTCCTTGAAATAAATATGGATGAATCGTCGGAAATAACGAATCAGCAAAAAATAACGGATTACCTGAAGTTGCATTATTCGTCGATTGGCTACCGTGTACTGCACGGAAAACCGGAAGACGAACTTTTTGGCCATTTTCTTTCAAGAAAAAATACTTTTCTTGTTTTGGGCGCCTTCGGAAGAAGCCCACTTTCAGTGCTGTTGCATAAAAGCTCGGCTAATCTCTTATTGAAAACAAGCACCCTGCCATTATTCATCACTCACAGATAAGATCATGAAAAGGATAATAGCGGCCTTCGATGGCCTCAAATATTGTGAAAGCACAGCAGCGTATGCTATCGATGTGGCCAAAAAATGCCACGCCGCTGTGATTGGCGTATTTTTGGAAGATGTAACCTATCATAGTTTTTCGCTGGTAAACATGGCTGAACAAGACAACGCCATTGAATCGCATACCAGGCACTTATCAAGTGCCGACCAGCAGAGCAGAGATCACTCGGTCAAACTTTTCATCCATTCGTGCAAAAATGCGCGCGTAAAGTATACCATTCACCGCGATAGAAATATCGCTATCCAGGAGCTCCTGCAGGAAAGTCTATTCGCCGACCTGATCATAGTGCAAAAAAAAGAAACGTTGACGCACTTCTCGGAGGACTCCCCTACGCGGTTCATAGCAGATCTTCTGGAAAGGACCTCATGCCCGGTGCTGCTGGTGAGTGAGTATTATCATCCAATGGAGGAGACGCTTTTTCTTTACGATGGCGGTCCTTCGGCGATGTTTGCGCTGAAACAGTTTTCGTGCATTTTTTCGGGTAAGACCGGTTCCCTGCAAGTACTTTCTGTCCGGCAAGAAAAACAAGAACAGGTTTTGCCGGATGCACACCTTTTCAAAGAATGGGTGAATGATCACTTTGCCAGCCTGCAATACGCTATTTTAAGTGGTCGCTCGGAAGAAGAGATCATCGCTCAGCTCAAACGAGAGGCCAGGTATCCGGTGGTTATTCTCGGCGCCTATGGACGCAGCCGGGCGTCGAGATGGGTTCGTCCCAGCTTAGCAGACCGGATTATGAATCAATTCGATCTTCCTTTATTTATTGCTCATCAATAGCCATTAAAACGATTTTATGTTTGGAAAGTTAACAGAAGAACAAATTGAGCAAGTGCTTCACCAGCAACTCGTCGGACGCATCGGATGCAATTACGATGATGTTATGTACGTTCTGCCTATCAGCTACGCATATGATGGCAGCTACATCTATTGCCACAGCAAAGAAGGCATGAAAATTAAGATCATGAGGCAGAATCCCCGCGTTTGCTTCCAGGTGGATGAAATGCGAGATATGGGAAACTGGAAAAGCGTTATCGCCTGGGGAACTTTTGAAGAACTTGGCTCGGGAATCGCGCGAAACGAAGCGCTCCACCATCTGATCAAAAGGGAACTGCCGATCATCAGCAGCGAAACCACACACATTGTTCCCTATTGGCCGTTTATTCCGGACAATCTGGATGAAATTAAGGGAATTACATTTCGCATTAAGGTCGAAGCGAAAACCGGTCGCTTCGAAAAAACCGATGCTGTAAC
>CBIGXK010000499.1:0-2127 GCA_966193805.1 uncultured bacterium
ATGCGGTGGCATCGCCGAGATCCCTATCCGAGGTGACAATGCAAAAATCATAAATGCCGTTGAGATGCTGGACGATATTTTTGCATGATTGTATGGGACCACCAGCTTTAAACCCCGGCAAATACCAATCAGTAAAGAGTAAAACCTTTCGTTTAGTTGACATTATTCTTCTGAAGCCAGTATTCAAGCACAACAAACACCCAGATCTCGAGCCATCGCACGTTCGCATCATCTCTAAGAAACCGCTGCCACAGCGCCATTAATCTTTTTTCCTTGATAAAGTCGCGCTGAGAAATATCGTTTAAATACTTTTCACAAAAACTTTTCAGATCCGCTTTCATCCATTGTTTCCACGGCAGAACGAATCCCTGTTTACGCCGGTGAACAATATCTTCTGGAAGCAGATCACCTACCGATTCAACCAATAGTTGCTTCGGGAAGTGGGGCATCTTTTCGCTGTCGGGAATGTTCAGTACATATTCGATGAGCTCATGATCGAAAAACGGTTCTCTCACTTCCAATGAGTTGGCCATGCTCATCTGGTCCATGTCTTTCAACAAAGTATGTTGTGTATATCCAAGGTATTCCGCGATAGACACCTGGCTGAGCACGGGAAAACCGTCGGTTAAATTCTGGCGGTCCGCGTGCAGTATTATATCGGTGTGCAGCGGTAAGGTGGTGCAGTCGGCCAGCATCTCCTTAGAAACGATTTGACGAAACGTAGGATAGAACGATGAAATATCGGCTGTTTTTGACCTTAGCAACTGACGATAGCGATCCGTACGTGAATTGTTATTACTGAGCATTCCGGCTACAGCGTGCCTAACCGGAAAGCCCGATTTCCACAATCTTTTGTACCGCATCAATTTCAGGTATTGGCGGAAAATTGGATACCCCGCAAAAAGTTCGTCGCCACCCACTCCCGAAAGAGCCACTTTGATGCCGGTCCTCCTGATTGCGCGGCAGACAACAAATGAATTGATCCCATCGCCGGTAGGCGTATCCATGGCATTCAGCGCCGGCAGCAGGTCATCAAGGAAGTTGGCTGCTTTAAGGGTAATCTGCGTGTGTTTGGTTTTAAATTTTGCAGCGATAAGGTTGGCATAGGATGATTCATCATATTCCCTTTCTTCAAAACCGACGGTAAATGTGTTCACCGGTTCGTTTGATACTGCCGACATAAGTCCGACAATGGCACTGGAGTCGATTCCGCCGGAAAGAAAGGCGGCAACGGGAACGTCGCTCACCATTCTGCGCTGAACAGACTGCCTGAGGAGTTTATTGATCTGTCGTTTGATGGCGGGGCGGTCTTCATGCACATCTCTGTTGCGTTGTGCGGTGATGTCCCAGTACCTGCGGGTAGTTTTACCGTTCGCCGATACTGTCATGCAGGTACCCGCCTCGAGCGAAAAGATACCGGCAACAATCGTTTCGGGAGACACTACCGACTGGAACTGTAAGTACCCGGAAACAGCCTCGGTATTCAGCGTTGGGCGAACAAACCCTGAAGCAAGGACAGACCTGATTTCCGAAGCGAAGAGAAACTTGTTTCCTGTGTCATGATAATACAGCGGTTTAACACCCAAGCGGTCGCGCACGAGTATCAGCTCTCTTTTTTCGGTGTCCCAAATGGCAAAGGCGAACATGCCTGCCAAGCGCTGAAAGCTCCCGGTTCCCCAAGTGGCGTAGGCGGCGAGGATCACTTCGGTGTCGCCGTTTGTGGCGAACGGATAGTCTTTAAGTTGATATTTTAGTTCCTGATAGTTATAGATTTCTCCGTTAAAGACAATATGGTACCGGCCGGAATGGTCGCGCATCGGCTGATTCGAGCAATCGGCCAGGTCGATGATGGACAGGCGGGTGTGGCCTAAGGCAACGTCCTGATCCTGAAAAAGTCCCCTTGCATCCGGACCTCTGTGACCTAGAGCATCCACCATCAGTTTGATAGTTTGATCTTTCTCCGGTCGAGTTGAAAAATCAAGAATACCAGCTATTCCACACATGTATCAGTTAGTCATTAAATGATTCGACGCTCTCCGCGAAACGAGTTGCCCAACCTTCACTTGTAATAGTCTTACCGATGATGTGCGATCGCTCCGACATTTTTTTCAAAGAATTACTCTTTAA
>CBIGXK010000500.1:0-2123 GCA_966193805.1 uncultured bacterium
GTGCAGGCAGCAAAGCTGGCCGGCAGAAAAGGCGCCGAACGGTTGCTTAACCCTTCGGGAAGAGATATTGACGTTCCATCGGGAGGCGTACTGGTAGATTCCATTTATGCCTCGGTCGGCAGGCAACTGCGGCCCGGTATCGCCATACTGGTGTCGAAAGGCGGTAAGGTGCTTTATGAAAAAGGTTTTGCGTATGCGGATATTGAGAAAAAGAAAAAGATCGCGCCGCTCACGAAGTTCAGGATCGGTTCCATCACAAAGCAATTCACCGCGGCCACGATTCTCCAGTTGCAGCAGGAAAGCAAGCTGAGCGTGCAGGATAAAATCTCAAAGTATTTTCCTGATTTTCCGAAAGGAAATGAAGTGACCATCCATCACCTGCTGACGCATACATCCGGCATACACAGTTACACGAATACCGACAGCTTTATGCGAAAGGTAACAAAACCTGTGACGGGTGAAGCGTTATATGCCATGATCAAAACGTATCCCTACGATTTCAACCCGGGAGAAAAATATCAATATAATAATTCAGGCTATTTTTTACTTGGCTATCTCGCCGAAAAATTAAGTGGCAAAGCGTTGACGGAAATATTTCGTGAAAGGTTTTTCGAGCCGCTTAAAATGAACAACACCGGGATTTATCATTCCGACAACAAACCTCAGAATGAAGCGCTGGGTTATGGTAAGTCGGGCGACAAGTACGACACAGCCATTGACTGGGACATGACGTGGGCCGCTGGTGCGGGTGCGTTGTATTCGACAGTGGAAGACCTCGACAAATGGAATAATGCTTTGCATCACGGAAAGGTGTTGAGTGCAGCAAATTATAAAGCCGCAATAACGCCTGTTGTGTTGAACAATGGCAGCAAGCCACCGGGCACGGATTATGGCTATGGCCTGGGAATGGGAAACTACCGCGGCGTGCAATCGATCGGGCACTCGGGCGGGTTAAACGGATTTATTTCGCAGCTCGTTTGGTATCCGAAGGAAGAACTCACTGTGGTGATGCTCACCAATCAGTCGCCGCCCGAATTGATGCTGGACCCCAACCGCATCGCTGAAATGTTTTTATGGAGCGTTATGGACACTGCAGAAACTTACGACCGGATTGACGTCAACAGTATGGATCTCACAGTTTACGAAGGAAAGTACGATGTGATGAAGAGCCTGATCATGGAAATTACGACCGAGGGTAAGTCCATATTTGCACAGCTCACCGGGCAGCAGCGTTTTGAGATATTCCCATCAAAGAAGGATGAGTTTTTCTTCAAAGTGGTTGAGGCTACCATTCGTTTTAACAGGAATGAGAAGGGCGAAGTGGTCAGTGCATTTTTGGAGCAGGGCGGTTTCACGGCCACGGCGCCAAAGATGAAAGGAGAGGCTCAGAATAAATAGGCGTTCACCCGTTTGCTTTTTTGTAACGGCCCATTATCGTTCCTTCTGCAATAATGTGTGCTTCAATCGCTTTTTTCAGCGATGGCTTATCGGCACCTGCTTTCAGGTCTATTTCCACATCGACGGCATACACATGAAAATAATACCTGTGGCTACCTGATGGAGGGCAGGGTGGGTAATATCCTATTTTGCCAGATGAGTTTTTTCCTGCTGTACCTGCGTTGTTGTTTTCTTTGATGCTTTCTGCCGGCGGAATGTTCCAAACCAGCCAGTGATCGAAAGTGCCTTTGGTGGCATCGGGATCTTCGGCAATGATGGCGATCGACTTTGTGGTTTCCGGCATGTTGGCGATAGCCAATGGCGGATTGACACCATCACCTTCGCAGGTGTACTTTGAAGGTATGTTGCCTTCGTTTTCAAATTCAGAACTCGATATGGTGAGCGTTTGCGTTTTTGTTGTAGGCATATTGAAATGTTTTACTGGTTAGAGCGCCCACAAACCGTGCCTTAAAAAGTTACTTGCATAAATTGCGTACTCAAAAAATCGAACAATATGCAACGAAACAGGTGGGCGCTTGTGATGACACTCTGCGCTGTATCTCATTTAGCAGGTTATGGACAGGATAAGTCACTCACGATAATGACTTACAATATTCATCACGCCAACCCGCCTGCCTTCAAAGATTCCATTGATGTGGATGCAATTGCACAGGTGATCATACAGC
>CBIGXK010000501.1:0-2110 GCA_966193805.1 uncultured bacterium
CCTGTATATTTTCACCGACAGCGATGATGACGACTTGATAATATAATCCGTCTTTAAAGAAAATGAATTCTGAAGAAAATGGATGCCTTCAAGAACAATCAAATTCGCAATGTTAAACGAATACTTCACGCGAAGCGAATTCCTCCACGTGTCATAAATATCAAAAACATTGTCGGCTAACCGAAGATTATTGTTCTCATACAAAATCCCGTTGCTGATGTTGATGCGGCTCCTGCTGGTTTGAATCACATTGTAAGATGCACCGGCGCCATATTGAAGGCGGCGATTAATTTGCAGTGAAAGACTCTTGTCGTAATTGGCAAGCGCCCAGTAATCAAACCTGCTGCTGTCTTTGCGATAATTGAAATCAATTGCGATATTGTAATCATCATTGCTTACCACTTTATTAAGCTTTCCATATATCCACGAAAAGCTCGAGTTTAATGAAAGGTCTTTCCTGTTAATATTCGCCCGCACCGCGTTGTTGAACACATGCGATTCCGACGCCTGTGTTTTGTTAGCGATACCGCTGACGGTATAGTTGACGTAATAATGCACCGAGTCGCTAAACTGTGCCGCCGCGACCTTTGCAAAAAAGAATATGATGCAAACGAGCGCAATTCTGAGCAAATCCTGCAGCATTTTCTGTTGACCACTAACCTAACGAACGGATCCATTCAACCACTTCGTCCTTTGTTTTCCCTAGTTTCGTCTGTAACCTGCCTACAAATTCATCATCCTTACCTTCTTCATATTGCAGATCGTCATCAGTGAGCTGTCCATTTGCCTGTTTCATCTTGCCTTTAAGCTCGTTCCATCTTCCTTTAATTTCTAATCTGTCCATAATTCGCGTTTGGATATGTGTTTCAAAAAATTGTGCCACACGTTGAATGGTACAACATTTGAAAGAGAGGGCGTAAAGATTGTTAACGAAAAGATCATTGATGAAAACGATTACCAGAATTCTATTCATCGCTATCATCCTCTCAGGATGCAAAAGCATGAACAAAACACAAAAAGGTGCCGTGATAGGCGCTGCCGGGGGAGGCGCCGTTGGCGGCGTTATCGGCAGGGCGAGCGGCAATACAGCTTTGGGCGCGATAATCGGCGCAACTGTTGGCGGCGTAACCGGGGCCGTAATAGGCAGGAAAATGGACAAACAGGCCAAACAAATAGAACAAAACGTACCTGGTGCGAAGGTGGAAAGAGTGGGAGAGGGCATTGTTGTGGATTTTGAAGAAAAGATCCTGTTTGGTTATGACAAAGCGGAGTTGTCGGGCAGTGCGGAAGGCAATTTGGATAAGCTGGTGAAGGTGTTGCAGGAATATCCCGAAACCAACATCGAGGTGCAGGGCCATACCGACAGCAAAGGTTCGCAAAATTACAACCAGGGGCTGTCAGAAAGAAGGGCCAATGCCGTTTCCGCTTACCTGCTGTCGAAAAACGTGGAAGGGGCAAGGCTCACCACCAAAGGATATGGCGAAAATGCGCCGGTGGCGGATAATGATTCGGATGAGGGCCGCGCGCAAAACAGGAGGGTAACTTTTCTGATCACCGCCAACAAAGAGATGGTGGAAGATGCAAAAGAAGAAGCCACTAACTAAAACATGGGAACTTAAAATTAATAATCTAAAAATGTGCTGATGAAAACAAGCGTACTGTTTTTTGCGGCGATGCTTTGCGTAAGTGTTGCCGGTTATTCGCAGGAGTTGGGCAGAACCACCTTCGGCGTAAGGGCAGGAGTAAATTTCCAAAATCTTAATGGAAAAGATGAAAGCGACGACCGGCTCGAAAACGATTTGAAGGTCGGGTTTAATATTGGTGTAAATGCGGAAGTGCCGGTGGCTACCGATTTTTACCTGCAGCCGGGAGTGTTATTTTCTACAAAAGGCGCAAAACAGGATGCGCCGTTAGGAGGAGATGAGGATGCAAAGGTGAACATTTCCTATATCGAGATTCCGGTGAACCTGTTATATAAACCGGTGCTGGGTGATGGCCGGTTGTTGATGGGATTTGGTCCGTACATAGCTTTTGGGATCGGTGGTAAGTTGAAGCTTGGTGATTTTGACCAGGATATCGAATTTGCGAACGATGTGTCGTTGGCTGATGC
>CBIGXK010000502.1:0-2086 GCA_966193805.1 uncultured bacterium
GCCATATTGTGGTATTTAATTGAGCGTAAAAATAGGGATTCAAAAGAAAGAAGCAAATATAATGCAAAGTCCGAAACAGGAAATCTGTGGAAAATGCAAAGAATCCAAAACCCAAATAACAAGCAATAAATAAATTCGAAGCCTGAAACGCTAAATTCAAAACGAATGCAATCTCAAACATGTCCACCGTGGCGGATTTAAAATCAGACAATCCGATAAACTGCAAATCATAAACCACAAATTCAATATCCAGACGGATACAATCTCAAATTTAAAAAATTTTAAATCACCCAATTCCCATTGCCGGATCGCTAATGCCGGGTTTGCCTGTTTCCACTCTTCCGGCAAACCGGTGCAGGTAATCGTTACCGGAGTGAACCGAAAAATCGTACCAGTTGCCACTATCGTCCAGTAACCATTGCAGGCGCCTGGTTTTTCCGGCCGCAAGCTCAAACGGCTGAGGCACATCATATCCGTAGGCATTGGAAGCGATGCTTATACCAATCGCAACGTTATTGGGGTTACGTATCTTCACCAATATGCCTCCTTTCCTGTGATTATACTTAATTGCAATTTCAGGTTCCTGTGTCTGAACATTGCCCGTAAACTTGTGAAAATATCCGTTGGTTCCATACACTTCAAGGTCATATGTGTCATTGTCGTCCGACAGATCCCATTCGTCGGCCAGCGATTTGCCTGCTTCAACGGTATAACGCCGTGGGATACGCGCTAAATGCTTAAGGTCGTACACATGGTACACCGCGCCGGCTTTTCCATCATTGTCAAATATCAGCCTGATCTTATGCTCCTCCTTCAACGCTTCAAGATGGGTATGCAGGCGATAGGGCAGCGCCCTTGAAAAGCGGCTTCCCTTTTCCTGGTAAAGCGGGGAGGGTGTTTCCGGAGCCGCAGCTTTGGGCAACAACTTTGAAGCTTCGTCGAGGGCTGCATGATTGGCGGTTCCGGGCATTTTAGGAAATGCCGGGTTGTTGGGTGTTTCAAAATCAAAAGCGGATACAAGGTCGCTGCATACAGCGCGGTGCCACGGGCTGATAGCAGGAATAGTAACGCCAAAACGCTTTTCAATGAACTGTCCCACAGAAGTATGATCCGCTGCCTGCGAATCTACCCATCCTCCTTTACTCCATGGTGAAATAATATACAGCGGTACACGCGGTCCCAATCCCCACGGGCGTATATTTCCGCTGATGGTATCTCTTTTGTCCTGAGAGCGATTCGGGAATTTGGACGTGTCTGTATCATTGTGGAAATACATTCCTGCAAGGTCGAGCGTTGATTTGCCTGCCACTGTATTGTCCAGATTATAAGAAGGTACAGCCGGTGCCGGCAGGTGATCAAACAATCCATCGTTCTCGTCAAAGGTGAGGAAGAAAACGGTTTTGCTCCATACTTCGGGGTTAGCGGTAATGGCGGCTAACACTTCGTGCGTAAAGTCGGCACCGCGGTAAGGGCTGGAAGGGGCTCCCGGATGTTCCGAATCTATTTTCGCCGGCAGCACCCAGCTTACCTGTGGCAGGGTATTGTTTTTTACATCATCTGCCAGCTTTTGCAGGCTCCAGTGCCGCATGCCATTTTCGTAAATAGGAGAACCCGGTTTGGCTGTACGAAAACTTTCAAAAGCCAGGCACCCGTGCATCGCTCCCGTCCAGTTGTCGTTGGGATCCTGGTAAATGCGCCAACTGATCCCCGCCTTTTCCAGTACATCAGGTATGGTAGGCCATTGAAGTGCGTTGCCCTGGTAGGTGTAGCCGGGGTCGGGCATTTTTCCTTTTATCCAGCACCGGAGATTCACCGGCTCCGAATCTTCATCGGTGCAATTAATGCCGGACGCTCTTTTTTCGGGATTGAAATTGCTGCCCGACCAGAATACGATCCGGTTGGGATCTGTACCGGTTGCCACGGAGCAGTGATGCGCATCACAAATGGTGAACGATTCTGCCAAAGCATATTGAAACGGAATTTCTTCTCTTGTATAGTAGGCCATGGAGTAGGGCGTTTTAAACATCGGCAAGAAGCCGTACTTTCACTGGTTCCAGGATTCCTGCATATCCGGGAAATCGTTCGG
>CBIGXK010000503.1:0-2032 GCA_966193805.1 uncultured bacterium
CCACTTTATGCATCGCATAAAAATGCGGGTCCTTGTAATAATGCGTCACCTTCTGTAACGTTTCGCCGGGAATATTCATCAACACCGGTATGTCGTAAAAGCCGGTGGATACGATGATATACCTGCAATGATATACGTCTTTCGAAGTGATCACTTTATATCCATCGTTCGCCGGGCAAAACTGCAACACCTTCTCCTGCAGCTTTATCGGCACATGCTTCGACACGGCTACGCGGCGGTAATACTCCAGCGCCTCGGGCCTCGTGGGTTTAATGTTGTTCGAAACAAACGGTATCGCGCCGATCTCCAGCTTTTCAGAGGTGGAGAAGAAAGTCATGTTGCTGGGATAATTGTAGAGGGAATTAACCAGGCATCCCTTTTCGATGATGAGAAAACTAATTCCTTTTTTTTGTGCTTCCAATCCACAGGCAATTCCTATCGGTCCGCCGCCGATGATGATCAGCTCATATCTGTTATTTGTCATGTAACATACGCTTCTTGTAAGATATCAAAGTTAATAGTACTTTCAGCAAAACAACTGCAAATGAACATTCTCGCGAATTTCTGGTGGGTCATCATTCTCATCGTGATTATTTTCGCCGGCCTCAAAACCATCAACCAGGGAACCGTTGGCGTGGTTACCGTGTTTGGCAAATACCAGCGCGTACTGAATCCAGGCCTGCGGCTCATCATCCCTTTCATCGAACAGATATACAAACGCATCAGCATACAGAACCGGTCCATTGAAATGGAGTTCCAGGCAGTCACCGCCGACCAGGCCAATGTGTACTTCAAGAATATGCTTCTCTTCTCCGTGCAAAATGCAGGCGAGGACACCATCAAGAAAGTGGCGTTCAAATTCATCAGCGAACGCGAACTGATGCAGGCACTGACCAGGACCATCGAAGGAACCGTAAGGTCGTTTGTGGCCACAAAGCGCCAGGCAGAGATCCTTGCCCTGAGGAGGGAGATCGTGGAATATGTGAAGGAGCAAATCGACGTGCTACTTGAAGAATGGGGCTATCACCTGCTCGACCTGCAGATCAACGACATCACATTCGACAAGGCGATCATCGAATCCATGAGCAGGGTTGTGGCGAGCAACAACCTGAAAGCGGCTGCGGAAAACGAAGGCCAGGCATTGCTGATCACGAAGACGAAGGCCGCCGAGGCAGACGGTAATTCCATCAAAATAGCCGCCGAGGCCGAGCGTGAGGCTGCCCGGCTGAGAGGGCAGGGCGTGGCGCTCTTCCGGCAGGAAGTGGCCCGGGGCATGACGGAAGCCGCGGAGCAGATGAAACAGGCCAACCTCGACACCAATGTGATCCTGTTCAGCATGTGGACGGAAGCGATCAAGAATTTCGCGGAGTACGGCCAGGGCAACGTGATATTCCTGGACGGCAGCCCGGACGGCATGGAAAACACCATGCGCCAGATTCAGGCGATGATGGTGAAGCCAAGCGGCACCACGTTAAAAAATTAGTTCATGATTTTCTTTCGGCCGGTGCGGATGACGCTTCCGGTAAAAAAGATAGAATACAATGGAGATGACCAGCGAGATGAGTACGAGCAACACGATGAGATCGCGGAAGTTGTAGAGCGCGAGGTCGATCGGTGAATGGAGCAGGTTGAGCTGCCCGATGAAGGATTCAGCCGCGTCGTTCGTCTTTTGCCATTTTTCTTTGGAGGAGAGCATGATCTCGTCGAGATAAGCGGGATCGGATAAACGGCTGTACATGAAACCATGTATGCTCACCAGCAACGCGGCGATGATACTGGAAACGATCCCGGTGAAGGTGAGCGATTTCCAGCGAACAGCAGAATTTTTGCAGTAGTGATGCAAAGAAAGCCACAGTACGCTGACAATGCTTCCGAAAAAGAAAGTAAGAAAAACTAAATTTGCCGTGAACGTATCGGGGAGGAAGCGGCGCAGGTAGGTGCCACCGATCAGGATCGCTGAAATGATGATGCCGGTAAAGAGCCCTGTGATGACGGCTTTCCTCATAGAATTATCGTTGGTAAGTCTTTAAAT
>CBIGXK010000504.1:0-2009 GCA_966193805.1 uncultured bacterium
GATAACGAACCTGTAATATTACAAATACAGGAAGTGGAGATTTCCGGGGAAGATATTCCCGGATGGATGGTGGCAAATAAAGACAATCTGACAGTTGCCCTGGATGTTAACGTGACCCCGATTTTGGTAAGCGAAGGCAATGCCCGGGAACTGGTCAACAGGGTGCAGAAAATCAGGAAGGATAGCGGATTTGAGCTGACGGACAGGATCATTGTTAAACTATCAGCGCACGGGGAGTTAAAAGACTCCATCGCGCGATTTAATAACTATATTTGCGCCGAAATTTTAGCAGATCAACTCGAAATGGTGCCCGAACTCGTTGAGGGAACCGAAGTTGAGGTGAATGACATTCCGGTGAAAGTGTTTGTTTCAAAAAAAGCCTGATGTATGGCAACCAAAAAGAAAGCAGCGAAGGCTGCCAAAAAAAGCACCCCCGTAAAAAAATCAGCCGCAGCAAAAAAACCGGCTGCCAAACACATATCCCATTCCAAAGCTGCTAAACCGGCCGCTAAAAAAGCTGTGAAACCTGCCGCTGCCAAAAAGGCCGTCCAGGAAAAACACCCGGTAAAGAAAGTGGCGAAGCCAGCGGCAAAGTCTGCCCCGGCAACTGCAAAAGCTCATTCCAAACCAGCGGCTTCTAAAACACCCATTAAAAAACAAGAAGTCAAACAACCAGTGATGCCGAAAAAAGAGGACAAGAAGAAAGAGGATAAGAAACCGGACACCAGGCATGCGGAAGCGAAGAAACCAAACCTTGCAAACACTCCGCCGCCCAAGAAGCCGGCTCCACCTGCAAAACCCGTTAAAGTAGTTATACCAGAGATGAAGACAAAGACAGTGAGAAAGTATGAGCCTGAATTCACTAAATCCGTGCTCGACCAACCCGAAACGCCACAGAACGGCCCAAGCCTGAGATATAGCGACGGCGAACTACAGGAATTCCGTGAGCTTATCCAGAAAAAGCTCGACCAGGCGAAGAAAGAGCTGACCTACCTCCAGGGACTGATCACCCGCAAGGATGAGATGGGTGGAGATGAGAATGAGAACAGGTATATGACCATGGAAGATGGCAGCATGAGCATGGAAAGGGAGCAACTGGCGCAAATGGCAAGCAGGCAGATCAATTACATCGATCACCTGGAGAAGGCGCTGATGCGTATCGAGAACAGAACCTATGGTATTTGCCGGGTTACCGGCAAACTGATAGATAAAGCACGTCTTCGTGCCGTTCCTCATGCCACCCTTAGCATCGAGGCGAAGCAGATGATGAACAAGTAAGGGAGTTACCTGCCAAATTCTTCAGGAAGTTCGCTTCTCAGCATGTATTTATAAATGAACCTGCAGGTTTCCTGCAGGCTATGCATTGCTTTCAATCCCTTAAAGCCATGGCGCTGACCGGGGTAGATCATCATTTCAAAATGCATGTTCCTGTCTTGCAGCGCATCGATGAGCTGCACACTGTTCTGCATGTGAACATTGTCGTCGGTGGTGCCGTGTACGATCCGTAAAACTCCCCTGTACCTGTCTACATAACTCAGTACCGACGTTTCCTTATATCCATCAGGATTATCATCCGGCTTGTTCATGAAGCGCTCTGTGTAATGCGAATCATAGAGCCGCCAATCGGTTACCGAATAATTGGCAATGCCATGGGTGAAAACACTGGCGCCATAAGTGAGGGCCATGCACGTAATGTAGCCACCGAAGCTGCCGCCGGTGATGCCGATCCTTTCAGCGTCGGCCCAATTTTGTGCGGCCAGCCATTTTGCGCACGTCATGTAATCGTTAATCTCCCATTTCCCCAATTGCTTATAAATGTAATTGATGCCCTTCTTTCCAAAATGCCCGGAACTCCGGTTGTCCATGCTCACCTGGATGATGCCCTCCTGCGCCCACCATTGCGTCAATCCGCCGGAGGGCTTCCACCGGTCGAATACCGTGCCTGCGTTCGGACCGCCATAAACAGATATCCATATGGGATATTTTTTGGTTGAATCGAAATCCAGGGG
>CBIGXK010000505.1:0-2008 GCA_966193805.1 uncultured bacterium
CGATGCATAATCGCAAAAAGAAATCGCTATGGGTTCCGCTTCGTATTCAGCATAAGATTCGGGTACGAACATAGCCGAGTACTGCATCCAGCATTCATCGGTATTGTTCGTTGATGCAGATTTCAGCTCAACGTATCCGTCTTTATCTGTAACAGGGCGGTTCACTGTGACAAGAGGTGGTCCCGGCAAGCGCGAATCCCTCGCCAGCACAATCGGGCCACGGGTTATTGCAGCAAATTTTCTCGTGTCGCCGCTGATCACTGCTCGTCCGCGCATATCCATTTCTACCAGTACAATATCTTTGGACGACCACTTTCTTGCTATTTCCAGGTACTCTCCCGGATTCACATCCTCCACGGCTTTGTCATTAATGAAAACTTTTGTGATCCTGCTCCACTCGGGTATTCTTATGCGCATGGTCATCTCCTCTTCACGTGGCAGCTCCATAGACAATGCAATGCTGCCGCTGACAGGGTAGTTTGTTTTTTGAATAACGGCCAGCTCTTTTCCGGATGGTGTTTTCAGCTTATAGGTTCCATCCACAAAGAAATTAACCGACACTCCGCGGTCACTCGCCATAACCGCGGTAAGCGGGAGCGTAAACTGTCCTCTTGGCCCGCTGGCATTGCAACAATTAAGCTGCATGCCGCACTGACCGCTGCCGGGAAGGCGCCGGCCATTCAGCGGAGTGTACTTTGCCCAGTCGGAGCCGTCTTTACTGAGCGATCCGAGCAATGCATTGTAGTACGAACGTTCTATTTCGTCCGCATATTTTGCTTCGCCTGTCAGGCGTAGCAATTGCTGGTTTAACTTGATCCACGTTACGGTTACGCATGTTTCCTGGAAATGCGTAACAGGCATCGTCTGCTTGTCGCGTCCGCCAAACCACATTTCTTCGGAGGCGCCGGAGCCGGCGATGTTGATTTCGGTGTTCCGGATATTTTCCCAGGTGTTTTCAACAGCCTTTTTATATTCTTCCTTCCCTGTTACGCGATACAATTCGAGCAATCCTTCGTAACAAGACATCATTTCGTACGCCTTTTGTCCCTGCTCGGGGCTGTACCAGTTTTCGGGAAGCGGAAAACGTTCACGCACATTCACGTTTGATTTACTGATCAACTGCGGACCTGCAGGCGTTTCCCACTGCTGTACAATTTCCTCTGCAAATTGGAGGTATTTATCATTCTTCGTGTTGTTGTACAGGCGAACCATCGGCTCAAGAACTGATGAAGCGGCCATGCCCCTGTAATTGCCCTTATTAACAATCAGCCCGTCTTTTTCCTTTATTTCTTTTATCAGGTGGCCGGCTAACCGGCCCGCTGCCTTCAACGCGTTCTCGTCGCCTGTCAGTTCATGATAATCCAATAGACCGAGTAAACAATACTTGCGTCCCCATATATCCCATTGCTGCAGGTGGCTTTCTGATTGGTAATTACCAATGTAGCCGTCTTCGGTTTGGGTGGCGATTAGTCCCTGCACGGCTGTTTGCAGTGTTTTTTTCAACTCCGGCCCGGGCCGGTACCGGTACGCCAGCACGGCCGATGTAAACCATTTGCCCCAGAACTCGGATTGCCATAAACGGGTTTCGTTCCTGTGCCGGAAGGGTTCAATTAGGTGATCTACATCCTGCGCGAGGATTCGGTTTTGATAAGAAAGATCCAATTGCCGGCCCACAAACCCATTCATTTTAGCGCTTTCACTCAATGCGAGCCTGTCTTTGATCCTGTTGCTGTCCGCGCCGTGTCCGCGCTTCTCCGGCCGCGCATAACCGATAGTATTACCCGGAGAAAAATAGAGGCCCGCTGCCATCAGGCCACTATTTCTGATGAAGTTTCTTCTTGGCAGGTTCGACGTGTTTTTTGATTTTTTGTTCTTCCTCATATTCTTAATGAGCAATGGTTTTTTCTCCAATGAATGAAATATCCTTCAGAACAAAAGTAGATGAGTCGTCCATTGTTTTGTTATAATATGGGGAATACATTTTTGCAGAGATGGTATGAGCGCCGGG
>CBIGXK010000506.1:0-2002 GCA_966193805.1 uncultured bacterium
CGGGGGTGGCGCGAAGCGCCGGGGGTGGACCCAAATCCACCCATTATTATTGCCCCTTCTTCAACTTATCCTTAAACACCTTTTTAAACTTATCCAGCTTGGGCCGTATCACGAAGTAACAGTAAGGCTGTTTGCCGTTGTTGTCATAATACTCCTGGTGATAGTTTTCGGCAACATAGAATTTCGAATACGGACTGATCTCCGTTACTATCGGTTTGTCGAACGCTTTCGCTTTATCCAGTTCTGCCTTGTATTTTTCTGCTTTTTCTTTCTGCTCCTGGTTGTGGTAAAAGATCACGCTCCTGTATTGCGGTCCCACATCGTTGCCCTGCCTGTTAAGGCTGGTAGGGTCATGGCTCTGCCAAAACGCTTCGAGCAGGTCGTCGAACGTGATTTTTTTCGGATCATAAACAATTTGTATCACTTCCGCATGACCGGTGGTTCCTTCACAAACTTCTTTGTAAGTGGGATTTTCAACATGACCGCCACTGTAACCCGACGTCGCTGAAATAACGCCGTCCAATTGCTGAAACAGCGCCTCCGTACACCAGAAACACCCCGTTCCAAATGTGGCCGTATCTGTATTTGCTGCTTCCGGGTGGCTAACGCTTATCTCGCTGCTCATCATTTTATCGTGATTTTCTGATTGCATACATGAAAAAAAAGAGGTGGCCATGATCGCCATGGCGCTAATGATTGTGTTCATACCAAAATATTTGTACCGATCTGCAAAACTAACAATTAAACAGTTGGATATACGCAAAGCGGCGTGGCGCGGATTTGGCCGTTTACTTAAATTTGCGCCAATATGAAGTTTTTCCCTGAATCGGCACTGGTACAGCTTGAGTTTGACAAGATTAAAGGATTGTTAAAAGAGCAGTGCCAAACAGAATTTGCCAAAACGCGCGCCGAAGAACTGAGAATACACACGAAAAAAGAATTCATCGACCATGAACTGAAGCAATCAGACGAATACAGGCAACTGGTCGACGCCTCACAATATTTCCCCAACGACTATGTGCTGAACCTGTTGAAAGAATTGAAGCTTCTTTCAATTCCCGGCGCCGTCCTCACCGGCGACCAGTTCCTGGAAATCCGCAAGCTGCCGCACAGCATGCAAAGCATCTTCAAATGGTTCGATAAAGAACGCAAGGTGATCTACCCGGCGTTGAATAAAGTTATTGCCGGCAGCTATTATGAAAAGGCGATCATAGCATTGATTGACGATGTTATCGACGAATCCGGACAAGTGAAAGACAGCGCCTCCGATGAACTGCTGCGCATCCGCCAGCAACTCTCGCGAAGAAGGAACGAACTGCGCCGCGTGTTTGACCGCATCGTTCAGAAACTGTCGAAAGCAGGATTGGTGACCGATACCTCGGAAGCGTTTTTAAATGGAAGAAGGGTAGTGGCGCTGTACGCCGAACACAAGCGGCAGGTAAAAGGAATTCTTCACGGCGAAAGCGACACACGCAAAACCAGCTTCGTCGAACCCGAAGAAACCATCGAGCTCAACAACGAAGTGTTTGCCCTCGAACACGAAGAGAGCCGCGAAGTGTACAGGATACTCAGGGCGCTTACCTCGCGATTATCGGCATACAGTGAATTGCTGCTTTCTTATCACAATATTCTCGGCGAATACGATTTCATCAGGGGAAAAGCGAAACTGGCCGTGATGCTGAATGCGCATCATCCGTTAATTGTTGACAAGGCACATCTCAATTTAGTCCAGGCCTTCCATCCCCTGCTTTACCTGTATAACAAGAAGTCGCAAAAGCCGGTGTACCCGGTTGATCTCTCGCTGAATGAAAAAACAAGGATACTGCTCATCTCCGGACCGAACGCCGGAGGAAAAACAGTGACACTCAAAACCGTCGGGTTGCTGCAACTCATGATGCAAAGCGGCTTGCTGGTGCCAGTGCATCCTGATTCTGAAATGGGAATTTTCAAGCAACTGATGATCCATATCGGCGACACACAAAGCCTCGAATTTGAATTAAGC
>CBIGXK010000507.1:0-1959 GCA_966193805.1 uncultured bacterium
GCATAGCCGAACGTGAGCGATGGAAGCAGTTTACTTTTTTCAAGTTGCAGCGCTGCTTTTCCCTGAACGATCAGGCTCTGCTGCAATTGAACCAGCGGATGATTCGCGACCGCCGTATCGGATGCAACCACCGGCGTTGCGGAGATATACAGGATACTATCTGCAACGGGATCGATGAATTCCGAACTGCCGGTTAGATATTGCAACCGGCGCTGATCGATTTCTTTGTCGCGCTGGAGCATGGCAAGTTGCGTGGCAATTTGCATGCGCTGGTTTTCGGCAGCCGTCTTTTCCAGCAGGTCGCCTTCACCGAGCCGCAACCTGTTCTCGGCCTTTTGCAGAAAATTCGCATAAAGGCTGTCTGCTTCAGCTAATGCCTGCTGTTGATATTCAAGAACCAGCAGGCCATAAAACAGGCGCTTGATGTCTGTTTGTATTTGCAGCGATACATATTGCGTCTGATCGCGGCTCACCCGCACGTTGGATTGATTAAGTGTTTTTTGTCTTTTATAAACTGTGGGAAATTGAATGCTCTGACCAACAGTGAAGCGATTGTCGAGATACGTGCTGTTCAGTTTTCCCTGTTCGTAGGTAACATTTGCATGACCGGGATCGAAAGCAGATGGCACCAGCGCCTCATAATAATCCTCACTCAGCGCCGCAGCCTGTATATCTTTATTTTTTTCACGCGCCATGCGCAGCAGTTCATCGAGTGTGGCGGGCGTTTGTGCGGAAGAGAGCGAAGACATAAAAATCAACAAACCAGCGATGGCCACTCTCTTCATCTTTCCTCTATTGTAGCGAAATCCTTTTTCAAAGATCATGTAAAGAACAGGCAATACGAATAGCGTGAGCAACGTCGAAACAATGAGCCCGCCAATCACCACCGTTGCCAGCGGTTTTTGTACGGCGCCTCCTGCTCCGGTGCTTATTGCCATGGGGATGAAACCAAGCGACGGCACCAGCGCGGTCATCAACACGGCCCTTAATTTGGATTGGGTGGCGTGAACAACAATACGCCTCACGTCGTGCCATCCCTCTTTTTTCAGGCGGTTAAATTCCGACACCAGCAATATTCCATTAAGTACGGCAACACCAAAAAGTGCAATGAAACCAACACCGGCTGAAATACTGAACGGCATATCACGAATCGCCAAAGCAAATATTCCTCCCATTGCCGAAAGCGGCACAGCGGTATAGATCAACAACCCCTGCTTCACCGAATGAAACGCGAAATAAAGCAGCAGGAAGATCAGCAACAGCGCCACCGGCACCACAATGCTGAGCCTTTCTTTAGCCGCATTCATATTTTCAAATGATCCGCCATACACGAGATGATAACCTGCAGGAAGGCCAAGCTGCGCGTTCACTTTTTGCTGCAACTCGGCAACGATCGATTGTACGTCGCGGCCGCTCACATTAAAACCGACTACGATGCGGCGCCGCGTATTTTCCCGCTGGATCTGGTTAACTCCTTCCACTTCTTCAATGTCGGCGACCAACGACACCGGTATCTGTTCACCGGTAGGTATGGCAATCGGCATATTTCGGATGTCGTCAATACTTCTTCTGCCTTCATCCGCCACGCGCACAACGAGGTCGAAACGTTTCTCGCCTTCATACACCTGTCCTGCTCGCTGTCCGGCGAAGGCCGTATTGATGGTTGTGTTGATGTCGTCCACATTCAACCCGTATCGCGCCATGGCATCGCGGTTGTACCGGATCACCACCTGCGGCATGCCCGTCACGGTTTCTTCATACACATTGATGGCGCCGGGTACGGTTTGAATAATGTTATTGAGGCGATGGGCATAGATGGCCAGCGAATCGAGGTTCTCTCCAAAAATCTTGCACACCACATCCTGGCGCGCGCCGGTCATTAATTCGTTGAACCGCATTTGCACGGGAAATTGAAATCCCACGGTGATGCCGGGCACCACAGCCAAAGCCTCGGTCATC
>CBIGXK010000508.1:0-1952 GCA_966193805.1 uncultured bacterium
CAAGAAAAATTGCAAAAGAATCGTCGGCCGCTTTTTGTGTCATCCTGCCGGTATAAACGTCCAATTGCAGATGTTGCCAAAAGGTCATTACGTCGTTTACTGTCCACCCATGACCCATAAAATCGAAATCGAAAATGGTGACAGCGTCGCCCTCAAAATGAAGATTTTTGGGCAGGAAATCAAAATGGCAATACCCGGTGGAAAATTGCGAAGTATCGAGGCATGCCAGCATTGTTTTTACTTCATTTGCTGCCTCCTTCAGCCAGGTGTAACTTTCGGGATCTTCGGCAAATACGGGCTTCAGCATTTCCAAAGGCCTGAAGAGGGTGGTGTCGAGGTTGAAATTCCAGCGGCTGTTTCCAGGGGTCATTGTTGACGAAACCCGGTGAAACCGCGCCATTTCTCTTCCCAGGTTGCGCAACTGGTTTTCGTTCAATAATCTTGCGACACTTCCGGGTGCGTAGATGAACAGCGCCGCGTACCGCGTACCTTCAACTGCATTCAGCGCTTGAACGATTGCTCCTGAGTGATCATGCAGAGGGTATGCCACTGCTACCTTTGCTTGTTTTAATTCCAAAAGCAAATGCAGTTCTTCCAGAATCTGCGGCAGGCTTCGGTGGACGGCATGGTAGATGCGAAGGATGAAACGCTCCGACGATGATTCCACCAAATAAGTGTCACCAACACCCCGTACTAATAACTTGCAATGAACATTTTGCAGGCCGTATTTTTCGGAGAGGAGAACAGCAAGCGCGCCGGGGCTGAGAGTGGAATAAATTGCGGGAAATGGTCGCATTCAATAAAATTTGGTCTAAGCCTCTTTTGCGGTTGAATATACAACATATCTGCAGTCATCATCCCGGGATAACGCAGATGCGCGTTCGCTTTTGAACCCTTATTTGGAATTGTCAGGAAATATTGTTTGCTTTGTTGTACAAAGCACTTTTATGGCTACCGACACGACTTCACTGGACACGCTTAACGACATCAAACGGATGATGGAGAAAAGTAGCCGCTTTATCAGCCTGAGCGGCTGGAGTGGGATAGCGGCAGGTGTTTGCGGACTTGCGGGCGCGTTTTTTACGGGGCGTGCACTTTCCGGTTATTATAAAAGCGGGTCGGGCGATGCCGCATCGCAGGAGGCATTGATCTGGAAGATCGCAACGATTGCTGCCGTTGTTTTCACAGCAGCGTTCATTACGGCTTTTCTCTTTACGTATTTGCGCAGCAAACGGCAGGGAACGCCTATTTGGGGGCAGATGGCGAGAAGGCTGTTGTGGAACACAATGCTGCCGATGATTGTTGGCGGTATCGTCATTCTTCAATTGATCGTTTCTGAAAATTATTCGCTGATCGGACCTTACACGTTGATTTTTTATGGATTGGCGCTGATCAACGGAAGCAAGTACACAATCGGCGAGATACGGTATTTAGGTTACGTTGAAATTGCTCTTGGCGTACTTGCGCTGGCGTACCCCGGTCAGTGGCTGTTGCTGTGGGCATTAGGATTTGGGATAATGCACATTGTTTATGGTGTTATGATGTGGTGGAGGTACGAGCGTTAATTATCCAGTATGAAGAATCCGATAGAAAATCTTAATAAACTTTTTGACAGCAGGGTTCGCCTGGGCATCATGAGTGTTCTCATGGTGAATGAGCACGTCAATTTCAATCAGTTGAAAGAATTGATAGAGATCACCGATGGCAATCTCGCGTCGCACATCAAGAGTTTGGAAGAAAATGGTTTTATTAAAGTGCAAAAAGGTTTTATCGGGAGAAAGACAAACACCACCTACACCATTACGAAGGCAGGCGAGAAAGCCTTCAAAGCTCATGTCGACGCCCTCGAAAAAATGATAAGGTCAATAAGCTGATATTGCTGCGTTGAAGTGAAAAATCAGCCTTGCCAAAGCCTTCTGCTTTAATTTGTTCTCATACATTTATACCTCGAT
>CBIGXK010000509.1:0-1917 GCA_966193805.1 uncultured bacterium
AGTTAAAACTTAAAAGTTAAAACTTAAAACCGTCTCACGTCTCCTATTTCCCGCTAATCTTCCCATTAATATAATCTATCTGCTCCTGCGCGGTAGCGCCCGATGATTGTTTCTTCACCGCGATATTATTCAATATCTTATTGATATAGGCGCCGATGCCGTATTCGGCAGGAATGGCATCGCGAAAAGCGACGATCATATCCACCCCTTTCTTCACTTTCTCCGTATCATTCATGCGAATCAGCATTTGAGAGAGCGGCTGTATCAGGTTGAATTTCGATTGTGATATCGGCATATCGTCAAAAGTTTTTGCGATCATGTCGAATCCCGCTTCATCGCCCGAGGCCATCAGCACTTTCGTAACCGATTCAAGCAGTTTTCCCTTGATGGTTTGGCTGCTCATTGTTTTCGCTGCGCTAATTGCTGCAGCGCTGTCAATGGCCATCAACCCTTCAAGTGCTGCGCCCGACACCGAATACGATGAATCGTTAAGGTTTTTTGTGAACAGGTCCTTGTATTTATCCTGTCCGTACATTGCCAAAATGCCTAACGCCGCCGCTTTCACAGTAGGTTTCGGGTCTTTGGATGCGAGCTCTAAAAGTATCGGCTCCATTGCCGATGCCACTGTTGGGTCGCGCAGATCGATTTTCGTTAGCGTGTAGGCGCGCAGTCCGTAATATTTGTCGTGCGCAGCTTTTTTCAGCAGTTCAAAGGCCTGCGGATCCTGTGATTCGGCGGCAAAGTCGATCGCTTCTCTTCTGTCCAAATAATTACCTGCATAAGTGTATTGATGAACATAATTCTCCAGTGTCTTGTTGTCTTTCTTTTCTGCCAGCAGCATTTTATCGGCATCCACATTAACCAGGTCGGGGTGCGTTGCATAGGAGAACGTAAGCGTATCGGTGCGGTTGCTTAACCACACGTTGTGCCTCACTTTTTTGCTGCCATTATAAATATCAACGGCAACGGGCAACCGAAATACTTTTCCTTCCTGTTTTTGTTCAACGATCACCTTCACTGTTTTCGCAGCATCGTCGTATACATAATCAATGTTTAACGACGGGTGGCCGGCGCCGAAATACCATTGGTTCCAGAACCAGTTCATGTCTTTGCCGGTTACTTCTTCAAACGCGAGCCGCAGTTGGTGCGCCTCTGCAGATTGATATTTATTTTTTGCGAGGTAAACGTGCAGCGCCCTGAAGAATGCGCTGTCGCCCACATAATTTCTGAGCATATTGAGGATGCGTCCGCCTTTGTTATAGCTCACGGCATCGAACATTGCTTCTTTATCCTGGTAATAGTAGCGCACAAGATTTTTTTGATCGCTTTGGCTGTTGATGTAGCCCATCATGTCGGCGTAATTGTGTTCATCCGCAGCGTCCTTGCCGTATTTGTGTTCCAGCCACAGGTATTCGCTGTAGTTGGCGAACGATTCATTGAGGGTGAGGTTGCTCCAGCTTTCGCTTGTAACGAGATCGCCGAACCATTGATGAAACAGTTCGTGGGCGATGGTGTTCTCCCAGATGTTGCCATCAACAAGTTGCCTTGCGTCCTGCTGGGCGCTTTCCTGGTGGAGGGTGGCGGTGGTATTTTCCATGGCGCCGCTCACATAATCGCGTCCCACGATTTGCGAATATTTATTCCAGGGATAATCCATTCCGAGGATCTTCGAATAGAACGTCATCATTTCGGGCGTGTTGCCGAATATTTTGCGGGCTACCGGTGCATATTCTTTTTCAACGTAGTAACTCACTTCCTTGTCTTTGTATTTATCTTTTACCACGGCAAAGTCGCCAACACCCATAAAGAAAAGGTAAGGGGCGTGCGGCATGTCCATTTTCCACGTGTCGGTGCGGGTGCCGTTGCTATTTTTTTTCTGGGATGCGAGCTTGCCGTTTGAGAGGGTTACGTATTTCG
>CBIGXK010000510.1:0-1891 GCA_966193805.1 uncultured bacterium
TGTCACTTCAGTAAACCTCCTGGTATAGCAACCGCTGCTTCAAGGCTTCGAGCAGGCCGCCATCACTCCAGTCTCCATTGAATTTTTCACCATTGATGAAAAAAGTCGGGGTCCTGTTCACCCCACTCCTCAAACCGCTTTCAAAATCCGCTTCGACCTTATCAGCCAACTGCTGCTGCCGAATGTCATGCGCAAACCTGGCAGCATCAAGACCGATCTCATCAGCAAGGATCATGATGTTTGCAATGTCCAGGTTTCTTTGATTCTCGAAGATAATATCATGCATTTCCCAAAACTTTCCCTGCAGCCCGGCCGCCTCTGTCGCCACAGCAGCCGTAAATGCATGCGGATGGATGGTTGACAACGGAAAGTTGCGAAATACGAATTTGATGTCGCGGCCCAACAGCTCGACAATATTTTTTACGATCGGATACGCCCGGCCGCAATAAGGACATTCATAGTCGCCATATTCAACCAATTCAATCGGTGCATTGGCATATCGCATGATGTGATCAAAGCTGTTTACGGGAGGTACTAACTGTTTCATTGTTTTGTATTTGCTAAGTTTCATTAATTAATTATTTCTGCACTGTCCAACTGTTCCAGTGCGGTAAGTATTCCATCGGCGCCCGGATTAATGCCAACAGGCGACAAATAGCTCCACCGAATAATGCCGTTTTCATCCATAACATACAATGCCCGCTTGCATTCTCCGGTCTTTTCATCGTACACTTCGTAAAGCCTGGCCACTTCGCCTTTCGGCTCGAAGTCTGACAACAGCGGAAAGTGAAACTTATGGTGTTCGGTAAACGCCAAATGGCTCCATTTACTATCTACAGAAATGCCGATCACTTGCGCGTTGTGCCGAGCAAAATACTTTCCCATTTCATTATACAGCGTCATCTGGTCGTCACATACCGGGCTCCAGTCGGCCGGGTAAAATGCCAGTATAACTTTCTTATCTGTCAGTTCACTTAATCTCAGTTTCTGATCGGGCGTTGAGAAAAGTTCAAAATCGGGAGCTATCGTGCCTGTGGGTAACATAGTGTTTATTTTTTTAGATCATCAAAGTTTTTCTGCTGCGCTGATGATAAATTCAGCAACTTTTTCGGGCTGCGACACCATGGGAACATGGCTCGATTTGAGCTCGAGCGTCGTTGCTTTCATCAGTTTCGATTTAAGCCGCTGAAGGTCGGGATTGATCATTCCATCCAATGCTGCGATAACAAACCAGGAAGGTTTTGTCTGCCACGCCGGATCGTACACTTTTACCTGTGTTGCCGGTGCGGCCCAGGTCACCTGTGTTGCATAAATTATTTTCCTTTCTTCCGGCAACACATCCTGCGCGAAATGTTCTTCAACAGCCTTTAGCGGCAGTGATATAAAGCCCTCGGGACTGATCTGAAAGTCCTTCTCAACGCCTGTTGTGGGCATCGCCGCATTCACATCGATAACATTTTGTCCATCTTCAGGAACCAGCGCGGCCACATACAGCAACCCGGCAACCTTTTCATCCTTTCCGGCTTCAGAAATCACCATTCCGCCGTAGGAGTGGCCTACCAGCAATACAGGACCGTCGAGTTGACCAAGTACCCGTTTAGTGGCGGCAACGTCGTCAGCAAACGAGGTAAGAGGGTTTTGAACGGCGATAACATTAAGGCCCTTTTCCTGGAGTATGGGAATCACTTTGGCCCAACTGGATCCGTCGGCAAACGCGCCGTGTACCAATACGATGTTTTTTACTCCTTTAGCTGTTTGCACGGGTGTGTCGTTGGATGTTGACATTAACACTGCAGGTGCAACCAATACGGCTGCAGCTACATTTTTGATGGCACTGTTCATAAAATTTCTGTTTTTCGGTTGTTTTATTTTTATTGAATTACTCTGCAAG
>CBIGXK010000511.1:0-1881 GCA_966193805.1 uncultured bacterium
GACCAGCCGATGATTAATGAGATCACCAAAGAAAGCGAAACCGGTATATAAAATGCGTAGGGCGAGGTGGCATAAGGAATCGGCACGTTCATGCCGTAAATACTCGCCACCAGTACCGGAAACGTCAGCACGATGGTGATCACCGACAATCGTTTCAGCACTTCGTTCTGGTTATTGGCAATGATGCTTGCAAAAGCATCGAGGGTGCTGCTGAGGATGTTCGTGTAGATGTTCGCCATTTCAAGCGCCTGCGAATTATCTACGATAAGGTCCTGCAGAATTTCTTTCTCCTCTTCATTGAGACCGAGAAAATTGGTGCGTTCGGTCTTCACCAACAGCATTTCATTCGACCGAAGAGCCGTCACAAAGTAAACGAGGCTTTTCTGGATGCGCATCAGTTGCAGGAGCTGTTCATTCCTGTTGGCCGCGTACAGTTTCTGTTCGAGCACGTTCCTTCTTACGTTAATTTCTTTCAAAAATTCCATGTATGCCTGTATGATCTTTTCGAAGATCTTCAGCACCATCATGTTCTTCTTGTCGGGGTGCCTGTTTTGAAAGGTGTCCAGGAATTTTTTCAGGGCGCCGTTATCGAACGAGTTTACGGTTACGATCTGGTTATGCGTAAGAATAATGCAGATCGGTATGGTGATGTAGTAGGCGTCGCTTTCGTTGAACGAATTATTTTCGGTAGGCGTCTTGATGACCACCAGTTTCACATTGTCTTCTTCCTCAAAGCGGCTGCGCTCATCGATATCGAGCGAGTCGGTGAGAAAGTCGAGCGGAATGTCGAGGGATTGCGAGAGTTCGGAGAACTCTTCCTGCTTAAGGGGAGGAATGATGTTTACCCATGAACCATTCTCCGGCTTGGAGATGGCAATCGTCTGATGGTTAATATTTTTAAAATATTGTATCATGGGCGGCGCAAAGATAGGCGGGAATAGGCAACAACCTACTCCAGCTCCAAAGTTCCTTCATACACTTTCTCTGCGGGCCCCGACAGCCAAATATTTTTGTAGTTATTGTCATCGAGGCGGTCATATTCCACATTGAGCCTTCCACCTTTTGTGATGACAACCACATCGTTGTAGCCGGTCTCGTTATGATAGCAGGCCACTGCGGCAGCGGTTACGCCGGTACCGCAGGAGAGCGTTTCATCTTCCACGCCCCTTTCATAGGTGCGGACAAATATTTCGTCTTCTTCCTTCTGTTCGACGAAGTTGACGTTGATTCCTTCCTTCACGAACGGTGCGCTGTTGCGGATGGTGCGGCCGTTTTTGAACACGTCCATATTATCCAGTTCGGTCACCATTTTAACGTAGTGCGGCGAGCCGGTGTTGAGGATGTAGTCGCCTCCGTTGACGGGCCGCACTTCAAACACGTCGCGCATCCGCAGGCTCACGGTGCCGTCGAGGTCGATTTCGGCTTCGTGGGTGCCATCAACGGCGCTAAAAAGGTAGGAGTTGCGGTGTATGCCCATGTGGTAGGCGAATTTGACAAGGCACCTGCCGCCGTTTCCGCACATGCTGCTTTCGCGTCCGTCGGCGTTGTAGTACTTCATTTCGAAGTCAAACGGTTGTTTCTCATTCAATAGCATCAGCCCGTCGGCTCCGATGCCGAAGCGCCGGTTGCAAAGGAAATTGATGTGCCTGGCTGAAAGGTTGTCGTGTTCGTTTTTTCGGTTGTCCAGAATGATAAAGTCGTTTCCCGTTCCCTGGTATTTATAAAAGTGCACTTGCATAATCTGACACAATATTACTAATAAGATGCGTGGAAAGTGGGAAATGGTTGTTTGGGGGCGGGGCGGGGCAGTGGCAATAGGCAATAGGCAATAGGCAATGGGCAATGGGCAAACGGGAGACAAGATGGGACAAGGGTTTTAAC
>CBIGXK010000512.1:0-1872 GCA_966193805.1 uncultured bacterium
CCCAGGACCCATACATTAAAAGTGTATTGCTCTACCAACTGAGCTACGGAATCCTCAAATCGCCACAACATTCACATGCCGGCGACACCGTTTTGAACGGGGTGCAAAAATAAGGCAAAATCATATCGCACCAAACTTTTATCTACCTTTTAAACACCCAAAGTTTTTTCACACAAACAAGACAGCTATTTTTGCCCATCAACATATCAATATGTCATTCTTCCAGGATAAAGTTATCGTCATCACAGGAGGCAGCGAAGGCATCGGCAAAGCCCTCATCGAAACACTCATCCCCCTCGGCGCCAAAGTGGCCACCTGCGCACGCAACCACGATAAACTCTATCAACTCCAAATGGCATACGCACGCTCCGGAATCCATACGGTGGCCTGCGACGTAAGCAAAGAACAAGACTGCAAACGCTTTATCGAATCTACCATAAAAACTTTCGGAGGCATCGACATCCTCATCAACAACGCCGGTATCAGCATGCGCGCACTCGTTAAAGACGTGGACGTAGAAGTAATGCGGAAAGTGATGGACATAAACTTCTTCGGCGCCGTCTATTGCACCAAGTTTGCCCTGCCCTCCATCACCGAACGAAAAGGGACCATCGTCGGCATCTCGTCCATCGCCGGCTATCGCGGACTCCCAGGCCGCAGCGCCTACTCGGCATCCAAGTTCGCACTGCAGGGATTCCTCGAAGCACTCCGCATCGAACTGCTCGACGATAACGTGAACGTAATGTGGGTATCACCCAACTTTGTGACCTCCAACATCCGCAACGCCGCACTCGACAGCCAGGGCCATGCACAAAAAGAAAACCCAATGGACGAATCCAAACTGATGAGCGCCGAAGAATGTGCACACCATATAATTGATGCCATCGAAAAACGAAAGCGATCGCTGATCCTTACCTTTACGGGTAAACGAACCGTGCTGATGAACCGGTTCTTCCCGGCATTAACCGACAAACTCGTACATAAATTTTATTTTCATAAAGGCAACCTTGTAAAATGATCCCCACGATCGCAGGTATCCTTTGACGAACACGTAATACGATTAAATGCCCATACTTACCCTTACATCCGATATCGGCCACCAGGACTACCTGGTGGGAGCAGTTAAGGGTCAGCTATTGCAGATCGATCCCGCCTTTCATCTCGTGGACATCACCCACGACCTGGTGCCTTTCAACATTTCACAGGCCGCCTACGTGTGCCGCAACGCCATCAAAAACTTCCCCCCCTTCACCTACCACCTCGTGATGGTGAACCTGTTCGAACAAAAACCGGAGCAACTGCTCCTCTCCTTCCACAAGCAGCAGTATGTCCTGTGCGCCGACAACGGCCTGCTGCCCATGATACTCGAAGAGCCACCCGAAATGGTGATCAGCCTGCCGCTCGAAAAAGGAGCTACAAAAAATACGCTCCACCTCGTGCGCGTGATGGGCCGTACCGTCGAAAAACTGAACGCCGGCGATGCCCTGACAACCATAGGCGTGCCCGATGCGGTGTACATGGACCGCACCCCGCTGCGGCCATTACTCAGCGACAACTGGATGGAAGGGCAGATCCTCTTCATCGACCATTTCGAAAATATCATTGTGAACATTACACACGACCAGTTTGAGGAACAACGCAAGGGAAGAAGCTTCAGGATCATCTTCAAGCGCGACGAGATGATCAGCGCCATCAGCGAAACCTACGCCAATGTAAAGGAAGGGGAAAAGCTGGCGCTGTTTAATTCGGCGGGCTACCTCGAAATCGCCATCAACAAGGGCAATGCCGCCGGACTGTTCGGCCTCCAGGGATTTAATGAGAAATCACACAACCAGCAAACGAGACTGTTTTACCAGACGGTGAGGATACAGT
>CBIGXK010000513.1:0-1870 GCA_966193805.1 uncultured bacterium
GATGCCTGAACCGCCATTGGTTGTAGTACCGGAGCATAATCTTCGACAACTGCTGGTCGCCAACGATGTAGCCCAGTTGCGAAAGAAACACGCAGCCCTTCGAATAGGCGGCGATGCTGTAAGCTGTATTCGTTTCGAAGTGGTCTGCGTGAGTGGTCAACGGCTCTTCGAGGCGCGACTTCGCGATGTAATAATATGTTTGATAATTATTGTAATGATATTTCGGAAGCATGTTTTTTAGCGAGTCGAGTCGCGCAATGGCGCCGGGTGTACCGGCTTCTCTTTTTCTGATCACCGTTTCGTTGTAATAATTGGTAACGAGATCGGTGGCCCAGTTCGCAAATCCCTCATCCATCCAGGGATAGCGCGATTCATCTGTGGCCAGCATCATCTGGTACCAGCTATGCATCCACTCATGAAAGCATGTGCCTAGCCCGGGACCATTGATCAGCGTTGCCATGGGATATTCCATGCCGCCATCCCCCCCTTGTATAAATGAATATTGCTTGTAGGCGTAGGCGCCAAAATTTTTTGCCATGAACGGATACACGGCAACTGCCGCATCACCCACTTCTTTCCATTGTTCCTCATTGCCTGTTTTATACAGCACGTGAATAGTCGGGCCATCATCGATGGTTCTTTTGATGTGCTTATATTCCGGATCGGCCGCCCATACGAAATCATGCACATTGGGCGCAAGAAAATGCCAGGTGAGTTTTGGACCAGCCGGTCGTGCCACATTTGTTCCTTTCGCTTCATACCCGTAGCCGATTTGCTGGGCGTTTTGAAGATAGCCGGTGCCTCCCAGTATGAAACTTTTATCTATGCTGATGCTGACGTCGAAATCGCCCCACACGCCGTAAAATTCCCTGGCCACATAAGGATTCGGGTGCCATCCATCTTCGTCGTACTCGCACAATTTGGGATACCACTGGCTCATGCTGTACTTCACGCCATTTGCCGCATCGCGGCCCGCGCGCCTGATTTGCAGCGGCACCTGCGCATTAAAATTCATCTTCAGCACCACTTTTTCGCCGGGCTTTACGGGCTTGGTGAGACCAACTTCCAAAATCGTCTCATGAACGGTGAAAGGCTGCGGCACGCCGTTCATGGTGAGCGATTCGACTCTTTGGTAACCTATTTCGTCTTCCTGCAGATGGGCTATCCGGTCCTTTACCCTGCTATCCCATTCCTGCCGCCGGTTTGTGCGGATCTCGCCCATGTGCCGGCTTCTTGCATCCATCATGCTGTTCGGCTGAAACGCGTTCCAGTACAAATGGTAAAACAACTTTTTGAGCGTATCCGGTGATTTATTCGTGTACTCAAGCTGTTGCTTCCCTGTAAAACGGTTGGTGGCGACATCCATGTCGATGTCCATCGTGTATTTTACGTGCTGCTGCCAATATTGTGAATAGGAAATAGTTGTCAAAGCAAGCGCAACACATCCCAGCAGGATTTTTTTCATGAAGACGTTTTAGAGGGGCGAATTTACAACGTAATTTTGTCCCTCAGCATCCTTCCCTTGCTGCTAAAATAGAGGTTTCGCTTGTTGATGTCGCTTCTTTCAACCTGTATCGTGTATTGAAGTACATCATCCGGAAGCTCGATCTTTCTTATTTCGTTAACGGTCCAGTCGGCATACTTGCTTTTTTCAAAGCCATCCTGCACCACTTCGGGTAAATCGCTCTGTTCAATGCCAATTTCGGTGCTTTCCCATTCGCCCTTGTTGCTGAACGATGCGAGGTAGTCGATGCTGTCGACGCTGAAGCTGGCCGTGAACCCGGTTAATTTATCGCGCCATTCCACCAATTCGGCCTGCGGATATTTTTCAGTGAAACTGCTCGTAACTTCGGCGGGTATCTTCCTGATC
>CBIGXK010000514.1:0-1850 GCA_966193805.1 uncultured bacterium
GGTGAGGCCGCTGAAAAAATGCTGTCTATAGGAGAGCACCCCGTTAATGAACAGGTAGATAAAAAAACGCTGGCAGAGATGATGCGGGTGATATCAACTATTTATAATCTTGAAGAAACAATAATGAAATCGTAATGGAGGGAGAGGTGAGAGGTAAGAATATCTTCATATAGAACACTTTAGCTGATGGCTGACAGCTGAAAGCCGACAGCTCAGTATGTACATTTTAATAACTGATTTATGAACAAAGAAATTATTGAGCACGGGTTAACATGGAACAGGAGGCGGTTTTTATCGGCTATGAGTTTGGGTGTGGGAAGCGTGGCATTGGGTTCTTTGCTGATGCCTGATCTGTTTAAGAGTGCCGGTGCGGAAGAAGCGGGCCTGCCTCCGGGTATTCCGCATTTTGCGCCTAAAGCCAAAAGGGTGATATACCTTTTTCAGAACGGCGCTCCATCGCAGCAGGAACTGTTCGACTATAAACCTAAGCTCAGGGAAATGATGGGGCAGGAAATTCCTCCTTCGGTGCGGGGAACACAAAGGCTTACGGGCATGACGGCCAACCAGTCATCTTTTCCTTTGGTGGGTTCATTTGTTGACTTCAAACAATATGGAGAATCAAGGGCATGGGTTAGCGACCTGATGCCTTACACCGCCAAAATTGCAGACGATCTTTGCATTGTACGTTCCATGTATACCGAAGCGATCAATCATGATCCTGCACTTACCTTTTTACAAACAGGTTCGCAACAGGGTAATCGCCCGAGCATGGGTTCATGGCTGAGCTACGGATTGGGAAATGAAAATAAAAATCTTCCCAGCTTTACAGTATTGCTTTCGCGTGGTGTGGGTAACGGGCAGGGGGTATATTCCAAACTCTGGTCCAACGGTTTTTTAGATTCTGTTCACCAGGGCGTGCAGTTCAGTAAGGGAGAGAATCCTGTATTGTACCTGCGGGATCCCGAAGGCCTGAACAGGCGCGATCGCCGGGAAATGCTCGACAACCTGTCCGAGTTGAATCAAATGTCGTATGCGGAGTTCGGCGACCCGGAAATAACGACTAAGGTACAGCAATACGAAATGGCCTACCGTATGCAAACCGCCATACCCGAGGTAATGGACCTGTCGAAAGAACCCGATGATATTGTGAAGTTATACGGACCGGATTGCCTGGTACCCGGAACCTATGCTGCCAACTGTTTGCTGGCACGTAAATTATCCGAGAATGGCGTTCGCTTCGTGCAGTTATACCACCAGGGATGGGATCAGCATGGTAATCTTCCTTTTGAAATAGCCAAGCAGGCTATGGATGTAGACCAGGCTTCCGCAGCATTGGTTACCGATTTGAAACAACGGGGACTGCTAGACGAAACGCTGGTCATATGGGGAGGAGAATTTGGACGTACCAGCTATACGCAGGGCAGGCTTACAGCCGACAATTACGGACGCGATCATCATCCGCGTTGCTTTACCATATGGATGGCAGGTGGCGGCATTAAACCCGGTATGGTATATGGCGAAACCGATGAGTTGGGAACCAATCTTATAAAGAATCCTGTGCATGTGCATGATTTCCAGGCTACGGTTTTACACCAGTTGGGACTGAACCACGAAAAGCTGATCTTTAAACATCTCGGACGCAGATACAGGTTAACAGATGTTTCAGGTGTAGTAGTTAAGGATATCATCAGTTAAGCAATAGGGTTGCTCAGTTAAGGAGCCAATACCGTGATGCGTGTTACAGCATGCACCATATGTAAAAAAGTTTCCGCCAACCGGCTAACCTGGCAACAGTTTTTCATTCAATTTTAACCGCCCGATTTTTCAATGAATAAAAGAGTAAGATTTTT
>CBIGXK010000515.1:0-1834 GCA_966193805.1 uncultured bacterium
ATTCTTCGTCGTAAAGTGAATTCATCTTGGCGATGATTCGACCCGGTTTTCCCTGTTCAGCATTTTCCCGTTCGGTACGAATGCGTCTGACCAATCCCTTATGCAAGGTAAAAGGTGCATACATCAGCGCATCCATCTTGGAGGCTTTGCCCATACTGCTTAACTGCAAAAAGATGCGATATACATCATCACCGATTTCCTTGTCACTGGTCATCAATCCATAGTCGGTGTAGATCATGCTGGTCTTGGGATGATAATTTCCGGTGCCCATATGCACGTAGTAGCGCACCTTGCTGTTTTGTTCGCGGCGCGCCACCAATAACATCTTGGCGTGAGTTTTGTAACCTACGACGCCGTAAATCACGTGAATACCGTAACGCTGCAAGCGTTCCGCCAGTGCAACGTTTTGTTCTTCATCAAAGCGAGCGCGCAATTCGATAATCGCCGTGACTTCCTTGCCGTTTTTAGCAGCAGCTACCAGGGCATCAACGACGGGAGAATTGGAGCCGGTGCGATACAAGGTTTGTTTGATTGCCAGTACATGTGGGTCAGCGGCGGCTTCGCGCAAAAAATCCACCACGCCCTGAAACGAATCAAACGGATGGTGCAAGAGAATGTCCTGCTTTTGTAAAGATTCAAAATAGCTGTTGGAGCGCTTGGGAAATTTCGGCATCGCCTGTACAAACGGTGTAAAGAAAAAGCGGCTGTCTTTTACCAGATCAAATAAATCGCTGAAGCGATTCAGGTTTACCGGTCCGTTAATTCGGTACAGATCGCGCTCTTTGATTTCGCAGCGATGCAATAAAAACTGTTCCAGTTCCGCAGGGCAGGTGTCGGTTAATTCAAGACGCACTTCATCGCCGTACTGCCGGTAAGCCAGTTCACCTTGCACCGCGCGCAGCAAGTCTTCAGTTTCTTCTTCATCGAGAAAAATATCCGAGTTGCGCGTGAGGCGAAATTGGTAGCTATCGATCACCGTCATGCCGACAAAAATCTCGGCCATAAAATAATGGATGATCGATGAAAGAAAAATAAATTCACGGCCTTCGCTGGCCAGCTCTGGTGGTAATTCGATGATATGTGACAGCGACCGAGGCACCTGCACAATCGCGCGTCCGGAGTTGCGCCCGAACGCATCTTTGCCATCGAGCTTGACGATAAAATTCAGGCTTTTATTCAGGATGCGCGGAAAAGGGTGCGCCGGGTCGAGTCCGATGGGGCTGAGCACCGGCAGCACATCGGTTTCAAAGTAACTTTTCAGGTATTTCACCTGCTGACTGTTCCATTCGTCGCGGCGCAACACGCGAATGCCATTCTCGCGCATGGCGGGAAGGATGGCCTGATTCAGGATTCGATACTGCTCTTCAACCAGGCGGTGAGCCCGCTCCGAAATTTCACCTAGGGTTTGGGCCTGGCTGAGACCATCCGGCCCGGGCGGCGTTTGTGCGTTGAGTTCGATCATCTCCACCAGGCCGCCGACACGTACCTCAAAAAACTCATCGAGGTTGGTGGAAAAGATGCACAGGAAACGCAGGCGTTCCAATAAAGGCAGGGATTGGTTGTAAGCTTGATACAACACGCGTTTGTTGAACTCCAGCAAGCTCAGTTCGCGATTAAAGAAAGCGTTGGACACCATGTACCCCTATGATAAGTAGCTTTTACGACAAACGGCCTTTATGAGAAGCAGCTTTTTGCGCCTCAGATTATGACGGGAGTGTGACAGTTTTAAGACAGCAGGGTATTTTAAAGATAGCAGAGTTAAGGAAGCGTAACGCAGCGCCAGATCATGGTGTGAACAGGCCCTAAAAAGAGGAAGCCGTCCCTGGCTTGGGAT
>CBIGXK010000516.1:0-1788 GCA_966193805.1 uncultured bacterium
AAAAAATACCTGCAGCGAATAGCTTCCCACAGGGTCAATTACTTTCTCTTTACCTCCGCTGAAACCGGCGCCGCCTGGGTGAAAAACGGAAACATCCATTCCGCTGAAAAGATAAAGGAACTGATGGAGGTTTCGTCTGCATTTGAACCTGCCGATAAAGATATCGCGAGGCAACAGACAGGCGCCCACGGATCGCCGATATTCTTGTGGGTGGGCAGGCTCAACCAAAACAAGGACCCGCTCACCGCCGTACGCGCCTTTCTTCACTTTGCCGCACAACAACCAACTGCAAAACTGTATATGATTTTTCAGTCGGATGAATTACTTCCCGACATCAAAAATATCCTCCCTCGCGATTCTTCTGCCGTGGTGCTTGTGGGCAACGTGCCGCATGATGATCTGCAGCCATGGTACAACAGCGCCGATTATTTCCTGGCAGCATCGCATCACGAAGGCAGCGGCACGGCGCTTTGCGAGGCAATGAGCTGCGGGTGCATACCGATCGTCAGCAACATCCCTTCTTTCAACACCATAACCGGCGATTGCGGCATGTTGTTCGAAAAAGGAAATGTATCGTCGCTGCTAACCGCGCTGCAGCAAACGTCGGGCGTCAATACCGAATCACGGCGCACGAAGGTTCTGGAACACTTCAACCACAATCTCTCTTTCCCGGCCATCGCCGGTCATTTTGAAAAGCTGCCGGCGCTATCATAAAGTGCCAGCACCCGGCTACAGGTTTCCTCTATTGAACAGGTGAGTACGCTTGCGTGATCGGTCTTTTCACGGGCTAAAATGTTCACCACCACATTCAGCATGTCTTCTTTCGACACCACCACATGCTGGTGAGCGAACGGATGATTCATGGGACTGAAAAATCCAACTACGTGTGCGCCCGCATACAACGCTTCCGCGTAAACAGTAGGAAAACCCTCATAGGAAGAAGGATGAAGCAATATTTTCGATCGCTGCATAAGACAAAGCACTTCGGCATGTGTTGTTTCATCGAGGAGGTCAATGTTGGCCTGGAGGCCGGCGTTCCATATTTGATCGATGAGGCGGTCCCGTTCGGGACCCTTGCCGCAGATCACGGCTTTTACCTGTGGAAACGTTTTTGCCACACCGGCAATTATTTCAATAAACACGTCGTAGCGCTTTAAGGTAATCAGCGACCCCACCCCAATGATATCTATGGTACGCGCCTGCTTCCGCATGGAAAATTCGGCGGCATCAACGCCGGGCACAATGACGTGTGCCGGTCTGATGCGATAATTCCTGTGCAATTCATCTGCAAGAAAATCCGACAGTGCAATGAGTTCGCCCGCCGTCGGTTTTACCCTGTTGACATAACGGTTGCCCTGCCGGGCATCCTGTCCCATCAGCCACGTGAACGCCGGCAAACCATATTTTCGCGCGAGGTACGTACCGATCAAACTGCACTCGCCGAGCCAAAAATTTAAAAGGCCGGCCACGTCATGCGCCCTGGCCATCTTCCTGAATTTTCTGTTGACGCGCCACCAGACAAACAACCGGCTCAGCTTACCTCTTTCTCTTCCATTGAAGGGATACACCGTTACGCCGTGCCAGTGGTAGGGAACGGATGAAAAGGGATATTGAAACGCAAACACGATCACCTTCAGAGCCGGATGCTGCTTTTGCAGGGTTTTGACAAACAACTGCGGAAACGGAAGGCAGGTGCCATCCTGTTCATTCGCCGGAAAACCGGGAATGAGAATGACGAACGTTTTCTTATCCTTCTCCATTCAAACTGATTTTCTTGTTGCAGTAGGA
>CBIGXK010000517.1:0-1743 GCA_966193805.1 uncultured bacterium
CTCATATAGATCGTTCTCCCGTTCAAATTTTTTTTATCCTGCAATCTTATAGGGGCCAACATTCACTTACATATCCACGAATTCCCATGCGCTTTGATAAGCATTCTGTTGTTCCGCGTAAGCTATAAAGTTGGCATAAAAAGGAAACTGGCTCAGTGTAGCGCTGTCACCAATCACCACTAATTTTTTCCGGGCACGCGTCATGGCCACATTCATGCGGCGGATGTCGGACAGGAAACCGATCCTGCTTTCGCTGTTGCTGCGTGTCATGCTGATGTATACGATATCCCGCTCCTGCCCCTGGAAGCTATCAATGGTATTCACCGAAATCTTATCGCCATATACATGCAGTGGTGTGCTGTGCTGCAACTGCTCTTTTAACAATTGTATCTGCTGCCGGTAGGGCGATATGACAGCTATTGAAGGAAAGTTATGGGGCTGGTAATGCGTGCTCAGTGCTGCTGCCAGTTGTGTAAGATGTTTAAAAACAAAAGCCGCTTCTTCGGAGTTTGAAGTACTGGTGCCTTCTGCTTTTTCATCGAAGCCACAGCCGGCAGTATCCACAAAAACCATGGGGCTGTCTGTATCAAACAATAAATGTCCTGCTACGGAAGCATGCGCTTTCAGCCTGTTCTGGTAAAACACGCCGGAAGAATAACCCATGATCATCTCATGCATACGGTATTGTTCTTCCAGCAACACAACGGCATTGGGATGGAGGTTCACGCATTTTTCAAGCAATGTAGTGCTCAATCCATTACGGGCGGCTTCTTCCGATTTGATGGTGGGCGGCAACTGGCAGTGGTCGCCTGCCAGTACAAGTTTTTGTGCTTTAAGAATGGGTATCCAGCAGGCAGGTTCCAGCGCCTGCCCGGCTTCGTCAATTACTACAGTATGATATTTGAGATGGCGCACGGTATAATGATTGGCACCTACCAGCGTGGCGGTAATTACCTGCGCACGGCTGAGCAGATCATTTGTAATGTATTGCTCCGTTTTTTCAACATCTTTGATGATGCGGTGTGCTTCATCAAACAGCGCCTTTCGTTGTTCGCGTTCGGCTTTGCCAAAATTTCGCTTATACTTATGCGCCATATTGCGAAGCTCATTGGCCTGCTTCTTCATTTTCTTTATTTCCTTCATACTGCTGTGTTCTGCCATCCTGCTGTCGAGGGTAAGCGCCATCAGCCGGTCCGACACACGGGCCGGGTTACCCACACGCAATACGTTTAGTCCTTCGTCTGATAATTTTTCGCTCAGCAAATCCACGGCGGTGTTGCTGGGCGCTACCACCAATACCTGCCTGTGATCCTGTTGTATCAATGCTTTAACGGCCTGCACCAGAGTGGTGGTTTTACCCGTGCCCGGCGGGCCATGTACAATGGCCAATTCGTTAGCTGATAAAATTCTACTTACCGCCGCCTGCTGCGAATCATTTAATACGGTACTACTGAAATGTGGAACGGCGGTTTCAAAAGTGGCTGGTTTTTCGCCCGTTAGTACTTTGATCAAATGTGCTTCCTTCGGCTTTTCACTGAGCGTTGATGCGAGCTTCAGCGCGTTCTGCATTTCGTCGTAGCTGTTGTCGTCAAAAAGCAGGTCAATGCCTAATTTCCCGTCGCGGCTCCAGTGGGGCAGTTCATCTGTACGCAAGGTGATCTTCAACCGGTTACCGCCCTGAAAGGTAATTACTCCTTCCGTCCTGTTTTCTTTTGGATCATGATTGGAAAAAATAACGGCGGA
>CBIGXK010000518.1:0-1708 GCA_966193805.1 uncultured bacterium
ATATTTAATAATATTTGTTTATCCTATTCTTGGTTTAGCTTATTCCGATGCTCGCAGGCGCGACTCGTTGCCCTCCGATTCTGCCCGCCATGTAGTGAAAATTACCCGCACATGGACATTGCCGCCGGTGCTCCAAAATATCTCGGCGTTCGACTTCATCGACGCTTCGCGGCTGGCGTGCATCCAGGATGTAATCGGTTCTATTTTTATTTTCAATCTACAAACCGACACTATCGAGTCGGTTATACCTTTTGGTCCGCCGGGCGACTATGAAGGCCTGGCCATAGCCGGCGGATCCATTTTTGTAGGATGCGCCGATGGCCGGATACTGGAGGTTACAAAATTCAGGTCGGCAGCGCGGGTTACCAAAGAATACGGCACCAACCTGTCGGTGGAGCAGGGCATTGAGGGACTTTGTTACGACAAAAAGGGGAACAGGCTGCTTGTTTCAATAAAGGGAGATGGGGAGAGCCTGCGACACTACAAAGGGATTTACGCGTTCGACCTGGCAACGAGAACAATGGCCGTCAAACCAGTCTATAACATAGACTTGAGGGACACTCTCTTAAACAAATCGGAAACAAGAAGGAGGCAGTCGGTGATCGTTCCTTCGGATATCGATATCCATCCTCATAGTGGATTTATCTATATACCTGATGCTGAAAAATCGCAATTGCTGGTGCTCGATGGAGATGGCGGCGCAAAATTTATTTTCTTCTTCGCTCCAACGGAGATGATTCAGCCTGAAGGGATAAAATTTACCCCTTCAGGTGAATTATATGTTGCAAGCGGGGGCGCGGACGGGTTGCCCGGCAAAATACTGGTGGTGGCGTACACCGCCCTGTAACTACGGATTGTTCCTGTTATTGAACAAAGTGTAGAACACGAACAACTGGGCAACCCCGTTCTTGAAATTGGGATCGAAATCGGAGTCTTCCAGGTTGCCAACTTTTGTAATGCCAACAGCATAACGGGCACCTATACCCAGACCCGATTTACCGTGAAAGCCAAGTCCGGCGTTTACCGAAAAATCGAGGTTTTTGGCAAAGTCTTCAGCGCTGCCGCCCGACTGATTGGGAACTGTTTCGTTGAGTTTGAAACCAATCTGCGGACCGGCTTCCAGGTAAAAACCACCATTAAAGCGGACTTTCAGCTCAACCGGAATATTCAGGTACGAAACGCGCCAGTTTTCATCGCCATTTATTGTGGAAACTCTGGCTCCCTGTGAGGAAAAAACAGCTTCGGGCTGTATCGCGAAGTGGTCACCCATCAGCAAACTGAGGAAGGCGCCACCCTGGAATCCCACCAGTGCTTTTTTATCAACATTGTCGAGGGAAGATCCGGTGAAATTGCTCACATTGATACCACCTTTCAAGCCAAACTGGTACGTTTGGGCGAACATGGTGACACTAATCAGCAGCAGCGGAACAAATAATAGCTTTTTCATAACGGAGTAATTTTTTATTTAATCGGACATAAATTCATCTGCCCTGACTAGATAAAAAACTGTGCCGCCCCTTACAGTTGTTCGAGAAACGCTGCCAGTTGAACGAGGTCGTCTTCTTTTTCGAGGTTGAGCTTTTGCGTCTTGATGAAACGGGATATTTTTTCTTCCTCTTTTGGGAAGAGATTCATAATATTCCTTTTGGACGCTAGAACAAGCGTCTTTTTATCCGTTTCTATGTAAAATGTTGTGGTAACGCTGAGG
>CBIGXK010000519.1:0-1670 GCA_966193805.1 uncultured bacterium
ATCAACACCTCGCTGAAAGACTACCTCGAAGGAAAAGAAAAATAAAAACCCTGCAGAAGTCTACAGTTGGTGCCGCATCCATTCAGCAAACAACACATGAATTTCTCCTGCAGGGCGATGATAACTTAATTCGAAAGCTCATTCTCTTCAACGATTTGCTGAGCCGGCTCATCCGCCTCGGCAACTTCCATGTTTTGTGCAAATCCGGTAGAAAGCGAATCGAGTATTTTCATCGTCACCAGCGTCGTCATGTACAGGGAGTGAAAGTCGATCGGCGCTTCGCCACCATTTTTAACGGCATGTAAAAATGCATCTACCTCCTGCTTGTGCCCCTTGCCCTGGGTGGGGATCTTCACTTCTTTATTATTACGGTAAAGCACACCCGATTTAAAATCGTTGATGGTAAAGCTCACATTACCCCCGAATATCTCAAGATATTCTTTCGGCATTGCTTTGTCGCCATTAGCCACGTAAGTGAGATTACCCACGGAACCATTAGCAAACTTCACCACCACCGCTATATTGTCCGCATTTTCCAGCATGTCGTTGTGCGAATCTATACACTCCGCGTACACGCGCACGGGATCGCTTTCCGAGAAATACTGCATCAGGTCAATAAAGTGACAAACTTCTCCCAGAATTCTTCCGCCGCCGGCTTCGCGCTGCGTCCAGTGATCCTTGGGAATAAATCCGGCGTTCACCCTGAAATTCATTACCAGCGGCTCCGTTACGCTCTGAAATTCTTTCTTTACGCGAACGGCGATGTCAGAAAATCTCCTGTTAAATCCTACCATGAGTATATTCGGATGTGCCAGGTATGTTTTCTTCACCTCCGCCAGTTCATCGTAGGTAAGTGCGAGCGGTTTCTCCACAAACACTGCCTTGCTGTGCCTTAACCCTTCTACCACATATTTGGCGTGGGTATCGTGCTGTGTGGCGATGAAAAGCGTATTTATTGCCGACTTGTTTAACACCTCGCCGGCATCGGTCGAGCTGTTGGGAAACCCGAATTTTCCTGCAACGTTTTTTGCGTTCACGCCGGTGCGCGTTACCACTGTATCCAGGCTGCCACCCGCCTTTGCATTGGGAAGCAAATAAGATTGCGCAAAGCTGCCGGCACCGATAAACCCAATAACCGGATTTCCGTTTGCGGGCGCGGCGGCTTTCGGCAGGCGCTGCTCCTGCTTTGCGGCTTCAGTATATTTCAGCAGCATGCCGATGTAAGGCTCTTTTCTTTTGCCGAGGATGATGTCGTAAGCCTCCATGCCATGCTCGATGTCGAACGTATGGGTAATGAGCGGCTTTACATCGATCATTTTCATCGAGAGGAGGTCGAGGAACGCTTCCATGTTGCGTTGCTCCGTCCAGCGCACATAACCGATGGGATAGTCATTACCTTCTTCCTCATATTTCACATCATAACGGCCGGGGCCATACGAACACGATATTTTCAGTTCCAGTTCTTTTTTATAGAAGTAGGGTTCGCGCGGAATATCCATTGGCACCGCACCCACCAGTATCAGTTGGCCCTTTTTGCGCAGCAGTTCTGTGGCCAAAACGATCGGGTCGTTATTTGGCGCGCCGGCGGTAATGACCACCTTGTCGAAGCCATAGCCGTTGGAAAAATCCAGCGCCGCACTTTTCAGGTTTCCGTCGGAACGGTTGTAGGC
>CBIGXK010000520.1:0-1665 GCA_966193805.1 uncultured bacterium
AGGTTGTCGTTCATTAAACTAACAATTGTTTGTAAAAGTTGTCTGCATTTTTTGCAGCCCCGAAGTTTGTTCGTTTCTTTTTAAACACGAAAAAATAAATTCGGATGAACAACACGAACGTGCCCGGGGGGATAAAAATCACAAGGGCGGAACGCAGCAAATTGCATGACATACCCGATACCATCCCGTTCGGAAAATATTTTTCCGATCACATGCTGGAAGCTGATTTCGAAAATGGGGAATGGAAAAATGTCGAGATCAAGCCCTACCAGCCGCTGGTGCTCAGCCCTTCCGTGGCAGCATTGCATTACGGCCAGGCGATATTCGAAGGAGTCAAAGCCTATAAGGATACAGAAGGCAACGCTGCCATTTTCCGCCCCCACGCCAACCACCGCCGTTTCAATATTTCTGCCGAAAGGGTACAAATGCCCGCAGTTCCCGAAGAAATTTTCGTTAACGGGATGAAGGAACTGGTCGGCCTCGATAAGAACTGGATCCCTGCAAAACCGGATCATTCACTTTATATCAGGCCGTTTATGTTCTCGTCCGACGAGCTGATCGGCGTAAAACCCAGCGACACCTACAAGTTTCTCATCATATTGAGCCCAACCGGACCGTATTACAGCGCGCCAATGCGGATATATGCCGAAGAAAAATACACAAGGGCGGCGCCCGGCGGCGTGGGCTTCGCAAAAGTTGCGGGCAACTATGCTGCCAGCATGTTTCCCACTGCCGAAGCAAAAAGGAAGGGATATGACCAAATACTGTGGACCGACGCCCATGAGCACAGGTATGCTGAAGAAATCGGAACGATGAACCTGTTTTTCATCATCAACGGCACCGCCGTCACCCCCGATCTGTCCACCGGATCGATCCTGTCGGGCGTAACCCGCGACAGTGCCATCACGCTCTTTAAAGACATGGGTGTACCTGTTGAGGAAAAAAGGGTGGACCTTAACGACGTGGTGCAGGCTTACCGCGATGGTCAGCTTACCGAAATATTCGGTACCGGTACCGCGGCCACCATCTCACTCATCAGGGAACTCAAATACAAGGATGCCGTGATGACTTTCGATGAATCCAAATGGAAGCTCGCTCCTGAGCTCAAAAGAAGAATGGACGCGATAAAATACGGAACCGCAGAAGATCGGCATGGCTGGATGTACAGGATCTGACGCTGAATTGATTAATATTTATTTTGTTTTATGAGAAGGGGCTTTTACCTTTGCCGTCCCAAAAAAAATTAAAAGGTTACGATGCCTACAATACAACAATTGGTTAGAAAAGGAAGAGAAATCATCAAGGCGAAAAGCAAATCCAGGGCACTGGATTCCTGCCCCTTCCGCCGTGGTGTTTGCACACGTGTTTACACAACTACACCGAAAAAGCCGAATTCGGCTCTGCGCAAGGTGGCGAAGGTTAGGCTGACCAATAAAGTTGAGGTGATCGCTTATATACCGGGTGAGGGCCACAACCTGCAGGAACACTCGATCGTTCTGGTAAGGGGCGGTCGTGTAAAGGATCTGCCGGGTGTGCGTTACCACATCGTTCGCGGAAGCCTGGATACTGCCGGTGTAAAGGACCGCAAACAGAGCCGCTCCAAGTACGGTACAAAACGTGAAAAAGCTAAAAAATAATTAAACAGTATTACAATCAGTCATAGAT
>CBIGXK010000521.1:0-1659 GCA_966193805.1 uncultured bacterium
ATCAAAAACTTAAGCCGCCGAGGGTCATTACTTCGGAAGGAGAAATAGTTGCAGGGCACTTTCACCGGGAAAATCTTCCCGAAGGTGCGATCGCGGGTCTTGCTGTTTCTTCCGGGATTGCCGAAGGAAGGGCGCGGGTGATACTGAACATGGAGGATGCCACACTGGAAGAAGGAGATATTCTGGTGACATCATTTACTGATCCCAGTTGGACGCCGTTGTTTCTTGCTGCCAGGGGCCTCGTCACAGAAGTCGGCGGATTAATGACGCACGGAGCAGTTATCGCGCGTGAATATGGTTTGCCGGCGGTTGTGGGCGTAGAAAACGCCACTACCCGTATCAAAGACGGCCAACGAATTCGTGTCCATGGAACGGACGGCTATATTGAACTGCTGGATTTATTATGATTCAATACCTCATACTGTATTTGCCCGCCTGTTTCACTGGCTGCGAGGAAAAGACAACGGACTGTTGCCCCGAGCGCCGTGCCTGATTTTTAAATAGGCCAGCACAAAAAGATACCGCTTACCGGAAATAGGTGTGGCAGAAGAGTTCGAATTGTCCATTCTGACCACACGTTTTCTTTTAATAACTTTCGTCCTCATGTACATCTCCTTTTTGAAGCGAGAAATCACTGTTTCGTTTTTCTGACCACCTGTGATTGACCAGGTATTCTTCGATTTTCGGGCGATCGAAGCCGACCTCATTCGACAATTAACATACCATACACCACGAATGCTGATCTACTGCCGCCGGCAGTCCCGTCGCATGGTAACGTATCGGCATCATTGCCAAATGAAAGCACCGTCATTTTCTCCTGGTAATGAGTCGGATATTAATGAGATTTTAATTATCCGCGTTGCGGATGATTTGGGCTGCGCATCCAAGGGGAGGAAGATTATCAATAGTCAACCCGCTCAAAACCAGCAGCCGGCATGTGACATGCCCTGCGTGCAACCCCTCATTGTCGAAAACCGTCTTGGATAAGAACTTCCCCTGCCGGACACTTCCGGCGATACCCTTTTTTACCGGCCATCGCTGTTGAACCACATTGGGCGCTGCGCCCCGACTACGCAGAAAGGTGACCGGACTATTATTCACTAAAAGCATATACATGGCAAGATCACACCAGACCTTTCAAAAAAGAGAAAAAGAAAAAAAACGGCTGGAGCGCCTGCAGCAGAAACGTGAGAGGCTCCAGCAGAGAGACAAACGGGACGGCAATTCGTTGGATGACATGATTGCCTACCTGGATGAAAACGGCAACATTGTGGATACACCCCCCGGTTCATAAGTCCGTTCAGCGCGACAGGGATGTTGGGCGACTCATTCCGGATAACGCGTCGTCGTTGCGCGAAAACAAATGACGCTTCATCCGCTCGTCGTGTCCGTAAATATCTTTTCGGAACTGCAAATGCCCATCGGCTACCCATGCGGTAAAGTAAGTGAGAAACACCGGAACCGTTTTGCTAAGCGCAACCCATTTCTCTTTGCCGGCGTGCATGGCCGCGCGAATGTCGCGTTCAGTCCACGTTGTATCGCTGCGCAACAGGAATTTCGCCAGCTCATAAGGCCGGCTGACGCGCACACAACCGTGGCTGAATGCACGGCTCGTTTCTCCAAAATAACTTTTCGCCGGCGTATCATGCAGATAGATAT
>CBIGXK010000522.1:0-1648 GCA_966193805.1 uncultured bacterium
ATGTTATGGTAAACCACGACAGCGACGATCGGTTCCAAAAGCCAGGCGGACTGTATCGCCTGCAGGATATGGATGATGACGGCCGCTTCGAAAAGGTCACCCACCTGATGTACATGAATGGTGGCGGTGAACATGGTCCGCACAGCATCATTCTTTCGCCCGATAAAAAGTCGTTGTACCTGGTTTCGGGTAATCACACCAACCTGCCAAAATTTGACAGCTACAGGCTTCCTTCCAACTGGCAGGAAGATAACCTCTTTCCTCTTATCAAAGACCCGAGCGGTCACGCCAACAACAGGACCGCGCCCGGTGGGTGGATCGCGCATACCGATTCGCTGGGCAAGAACTGGGAACTGGTAGCCGCGGGTTTCAGAAATACGTTTGATATTGCTTTCAATGAAGCCGGCGATCTGTTCGGATACGATTCGGACATGGAGTACGACATCGGCATGCCGTGGTACCGGCCCACAAGGATCTGCCACGTAACCAGCGGCGCAGAGTTCGGATGGCGCACCGGCAACAGCAAGTGGTTACCGGAATACCCCGACAACCTGCCGGCAATATTGAATATCGGGCAGGGCTCGCCCACCAATTTGGTCTATGCGCACAACGCAAAATTCCCGAAGAAATACAGGAACTCGCTGCTGGCGTTCGACTGGAGCTTTGGCATCATTTACGCCATCCAGCTTGAACCCGACGGTGCATCATACAAGGCAAAGGCCGAAGAATTTATTTCAGGGTCGCCGTTACCGCTGACCGATGGCATCATCGGCCCCGATGGCGCGCTGTATTTTTTGACTGGTGGAAGAGAGCTTGAGTCGGATCTGTATCGCATTACCTACAATGGCGACGAAGATGTTGATGACGACAACACGGAAGTGGCCGTCACCGAAGAAAATAAGATCCGGCACCAGTTGGAAGACTATCATGTTCAAAAAGCCGGCGCGGTAGATTTTGCCTGGCCCTATTTGAAACATGAAGACAGGTTCATCAGGTACGCCGCACGAATAGCCGTCGAACACCAGCCGGTAAAAGAATGGCAGGACAGGGTGCTCAACGAGAAAGATGCTGTTACATTGACACAAGGGGCCGTTGCGCTGGCAAGGCAGGGAAACCCCGAAAACCGCGACCAGTTGTTGAATGTGTTGAACGCTATTGACTACGGCAAGCTCGATGAAGGACAGCGCGTTGATCTTTTCCGTGCATACGAGCTGGTGTTTTTAAGAATGGGCCTGCCCGAAGCTAACGTGAAAGATCAGACGATAACGGTACTGGATGGCCGCTACCCTGCAAAGTCGAACAAAGTGAACAGGGAACTGTCGAAGCTGATGATCACCCTGCAGGCGCCGGATGCTGTGAAGAAAACGATGGCGCTCATGAAGAATGCAAAAGATGACAAGGCTGACCAGGAAACGTTCACGCAGTCGTCGGATCTCATCTTCAGAAACCCTCAATATGGATTGGACATCGCCGAGATGCTGTCCAAGGTGCCGCCGAGGCAGCAAACTTTCTTTGCCAATATGCTAAGCGCCGCGAAAGTGGGATGGACGCCCGAGTTGAGGGAGGAATATTTTGAGTGGTTCAGGGACGCGAGCAATTTCAGGGGAGGAAAGAGCTTTATGGGCTTTATCGACCGCTCGAGAAAGGC
>CBIGXK010000523.1:0-1626 GCA_966193805.1 uncultured bacterium
TCCCGAAAAAGTTTCGACAAGCTTGCTGACCGTGTACAGCGATTTTTCGTTCACCGACGTTTTGATGTTCGGCATGAAATCGTTGATCACCGCGATGGCGCTGGCGAGTGGCGCGTTGCCTGCTCTTTCGCCCATGCCATTTATGGTGAGGTGGATGCCACGCGCGCCCGCCAGGATGCCTTCGAGCACGTTGGCGGTGCCAAGGTCGTAGTCGTTGTGAGCGTGAAAGTCAAAGTGTGCCTCCGGATATCTTTGGACGATCGCGGTGATGAAAGATTCCACTTCGGGCGGAGTGAGTATACCCAGGGTGTCGGGCAGCATGATCCTTTTTACCGGCAACTGCTGCAAAAAATCAAGGTACTCAAAAACATACTCCTGCGAATTGCGCATCCCATTGCTCCAGTCTTCGAGATATACGTTGCAGTCGATGCCTTTCTTCGTAGCTCTCGAAATAACGTCTGCCACTTCATTGAAATGTTCCTGCGGTTTCTTCCTGAGCTGGTGCGTGAGGTGATTGAGAGAGCCCTTGGTGAGCAGGTTCATCACTTTGGCGCCCGCCTGCTGCATCCAGTGCACAGACACATCGCCGTCAACAAACGTGAGTACTTCAACCCTGTTGATCAATCCGTTTGCTTTTGCCCATTTGGTAATCGACTTTACCGCTGCCAGTTCGCCTTCCGACACGCGTGCCGAGGCGATCTCTATCCTGTCCACTTTTACTTCTGTGAGCAGCAGCCGCGCGATGGTTAATTTTTCGGAAGGGGAGAATGACACGCCGCTGGTTTGTTCACCATCGCGAAGTGTTGTGTCCATTATTTCAAGGTAACGCCGGGAAGTTGACATAATCGGTTGTGATCTTAATAGATGCTCTGCGCAGCAAATTGTTGAATTTCATCTTTCATGGCCTGCAGATAGTCGATATCATCAAACCCGTTCGTCAGGTTGTGTTTCTTGTAGCTGTTGATGGCAAATGATTCACTTTCGCCTGTTGCGGCAATGGTTATGGTTTGACTGGGAAGATTAACTTCGAGTTCTGCTTTCGGATCGGCCTCGATGGCTTTGAAAATTTTATCGAGGAAGGCGGCGCTCACCTGCACCGGCAATATGCCGATGTTGAGCGAATTATTTTTGAAGATGTCGGCAAAGAAGCTGGACACGACGCAGCGAAAACCATAATCGTATATCGCCCAGGCTGCGTGTTCGCGGCTGCTGCCGCTTCCGAAATTTTTACCGCCCACCAGGATCTTCCCGGAGTACAGCGGGTTGTTCAACACGAAATCTTTTTTCGGTGTTCCGTCCGATTCGTAGCGCCAGTCGCGAAACAGGTTGTCGCCAAACCCTTTTCTTTCGGTAGCCTTAAGAAACCGCGCGGGAATGATCTGGTCGGTGTCCACATTTTCTATTGGCATCGGCACCGCCGTGCTCTTCAGTACCGTGAATTTATCGTAAGCCATTTATTAGTTGTAAGTTTTGAGTTATTGTTTGAGTCGGCAAAGGGCGATGTCAATTTGCTTGTTGCGACTATGTTTATTTTAAAAACTACTAAGAGACCAATACTTCCCATTGCCTATTGTCCACCCCCGGCGCTTCGCGCCACCCCCGCCAGCGGGGGATACGTTTGCCACT
>CBIGXK010000524.1:0-1619 GCA_966193805.1 uncultured bacterium
ATCCTTCCATTCCTGTTGAGGCACAGGTTGGGTTGGCGCTCCGGATACTTTGCGGTTTCGGACTAGATGAAATTGCCAGCGCTTTTTTGACAAGCAAAGACACCGTCAACAAACGGTTGTTCAGGGCCAAGGAAAAGCTTAGAGCGGAGCGGGTGAACATTGAGTTCCCGCCGCGAGAATTGCTCGGCGAACGAATCGGCGCCGTGCTCAGCACCCTGTACCTGCTATTTAGTGAGGGTTATTATTCCGAGAGCCACGACAGCGTTTTGCGCGAGGACCTTTGCTTCGAGGCAATGCGATTGACTTGTCTCCTGGCCGAGAACAAAAACACCAACCAGCCGGCTGTTAATGCGCTGCTTTCACTAATGTGCTTTCATGCGTCGCGGTTCCCGGCAAGAAAAGATGACAATGGTGAAATCATCCTGTACCAGGATCAGGACGAATCGTTGTGGGATGAGCGGATGATTGCAGAGGGTGCTTATTATCTTCACCGTGCGTCGGTGGGTACATCGTTATCGAAATATCACCTCGAAGCGGCCATTGCATGGTGGCACACCCACAAGGCAGATACAAGCGGGAAATGGGAGAATATACTGCACTTGTACAACCAATTGCTCGTTATGGAATATTCGCCGATCGCGGCGCTGAACAGAACATATGCCCTTTCTAAAATTCATGGAAATATGCGGGCCATAGCAGAGGCCGAGAAACTGCAGCTGACCAGCAATCATTATTACTTCACGTTGTTGGGTGAGTTATACCGCAATGTTGATGACGGAAAATCGAAGGCGCATTTTCATACGGCGCTTGGCCTTGCCAAAACGCGCGGCGACAGGCAATCACTCATGAAACGGCTGGAAGAAATTGATTAATGATGGGTACATCCACCTCCGCGCCCTTTCTTTCTGCCGACACATACCCTGCGTAAATTGCGGCAACAACATCAGCGGCCAGCAGACTGTTACTCTCAACGGGCTCGCCATAGGCTGCCGACCGGTAAAATGCTTCCATTTCATGCTGGTAGCCGTTGAACCACGCTTCGTCCGGCGAAATATTTGACCACCCTTGTTTGGTGCCCGTTTTCTCCACCACGTAGATGTCTTTAAAATTTTCATCAACCGGGTTATAGGTCTGCATGGCATTATTGGGACCGATGTTGCAAATTGTCCGGTGATTGTTGGCATTTACCTCAATAAAATTCTTAACGCCGCCATGAACCAGTTCACTGGCGAAAATGTCGGCGAGTGTGCCATCGTCGAATACGAGATGCGCCATTGCGTAATCTTCAATGTCGGTGTAGGTGTCTCTCAAGTGGCCCTCATTCCTGAAATTGCTCATACGCGTGATAGCATGTGTGCGGCACGAAATACTTTTTGGACGAATCGGAACGCCATTGCGCGTGCGGCCCTCCACGTGCTTCAGGTAGATGGCGGCAGCCAATGGATGACACCCTTTTCCCATCAATGAGCCCCCGCCGGAAAGGCGCCACTTCCCATAATCCGGCGAGTGTGATCCTGAATGCGATTCTTCGGCGTGCATCCAAAGAATTTGTGCGCCTGTTTTCTCGATCACCTCCCGTTCTTTTTGAATGGCCGGGGCGTACACCCAGTTTTCCGCAT
>CBIGXK010000525.1:0-1607 GCA_966193805.1 uncultured bacterium
ATACTCCACAACCCCACTGCAGGCAACCAGGACAAAACAAAAAAAGACCTGCTCAACCTGATGAAAGTCAACGGCATCGAATGTAGATATTCATCTACGAAGAAAATAGCCTGGAAAAAATTCGACTCAGACCCCGACTTCCTCGTGATCGCCGGCGGCGATGGCACCGTGCGGCGCGTAGCGGTTAAACTGATAGAAAAGGAAAAGTTTAAAAACGATATCCCCATCCTACTGCTTCCGCTGGGCACCGCTAACAACGTTGCTAAGTCGCTGGGACTGGAAGAAGAAGCAGAAACCCTCCTCAACAAGCTTCCCACCGCCAAAACAAAACTATACGACGTGGGCCGGGTATCGGGCCTTAAAAAAGACACCATCTTCCTCGAAAGCCTCGGTTTCGGCATTTTTCCGGAACTGATGCATAAAATGCAACAGATCCCCGAACGCGAAGACGCCACTCCCGAAGAAAACCTGGAACGGGCGCTCGAGATCCTGCACGGCATCATCACCGACATGCCCGCACAGGTGTACACCGTGAAAGTTGACGATGTTACCCACACCGAAAGCTATTTAATGATCGAAGTGATGAATACGCCTTCGATCGGGCCGAACCTCAACCTTTCCCCGCAGTCCGATCCCGGCGACGGACTGCTGGAAGTGGTGATGGTTTCGGAGAGCCAGCGGGAGGAGTTTGCGAGCTATGTTTCGCATAAGATCAGCGGCGTGGAGAAGACCTTTGAACCGATGACCTTCAGGGGAACCGACATCACGATTGTGGGCGGTCCCGGCCGCATTCATGTGGATGATGAGCTCCAGGAGCTGAAGAAAGCCAAAAAGATCCACGTGCAGACGGATCCGGGGATGATGGAATTTTTTGTGCAATAGCCTTATCTTTATGCGAATCATATGTCGTTACGCAGCTTAATCGATGTAATTCTTAAGGTAATCGGTATTTTCTTCATTAAGGACATTCTTGAGGCCCTTTCCCGGTCACTTTCGGTATTGGTTTATTTTCCGCAGTATTCAACTTCGAAGGAGGCTTTTTTCAACCTGGGCGTTACCATTCCGCCACTTGTGCTGTACAGCTTGTTTTCGTGGTTGTTGATCTTTCGTACCAACAGCCTTGTAAAACTGATGCGCATAGATAATAAGACTGGCAACGAGGCTACCGGGTTCACTTTCTCAAGATCGGCCATTCTCACCGTGGCGGTTGTTGCCGCCGGCGGCTGGATGCTCTTAACCGAGATCCCTGAGTTTTTCAGACTGCTGGTGAATTACTACCAGGAAAGGATCCTGTACGACCGCATGGTTCAGCCGGATTACACTTACCCGGCCATGTCGCTGGCGCGGATCGTTATCGGGTTTGCGATGATTGTTTTCAATGCGGTGATCGTGCATATTATTGAGGCGATTACGATGAACAGGATGCCGATGTTCAGGAAGAAGAAGACGACAGTGAAGCGGCGGCCGAAGGAAGCGGTGTTTAACAAGCAGGGTTCTGTGAAGAAGTAAGTTAAAAGTGTTTTCCGTTTGCCAGTCCACCCCCGGCGCTTCGCGCCACAGTTGCCCTTCGGGCAAAAGTTAAAACTTAAAACTGAAAACACACTCTC
>CBIGXK010000526.1:0-1601 GCA_966193805.1 uncultured bacterium
GGGAGAAAAAAGAGAGTCATAGGTTTTATTGCCGTAATCAGCATATCTCAATATCCTTTTTTTCAAGACAGGCAATTGTGCGGTAAGCTCGGGTTTGGTGGCAAAAGGATAGGCCCTGTTGTCGAGTGTGGGGTACCAGTTGATGATGAATTCACTCTTTCCGTTGTTGTCAAAATCATTTACGTACATCGAGAGCGGCCTGCTGCCACTGGCAGTAAACTTCGTGTTCAACCCTAGATTGCCTACTATAAAATCCTGGTCGCCGTCGTTGTCGAGATCGGCAGCTTCTACCCGGTTCCACCAGCCGTTACTGTTCGATACCAAATCGACATGCTGAAAACTGCCGTTATCATTCTTAAAAATGGTGATGGCCATCCAGTCGCCAACTACCACAAGGTCATCGTCACCGTCGGCGTCGATATCCGACCATGAGGCATCTGTTACCATGCCCACATTGCCCAGGGCCGGCGGCGCAACATCCTTCCAGGTACCCTGGTCGTTGATCAACAGGTAGGATCGTGGCGGCAGGCCGTAATTGCCTGGAACATTACGTGCGCCAAGGAACACATCAATATCGCCGTCTTTATCGAAATCGGACGTTTCGAGCGTAGAGAAATTACCAATTACAGGAGGTATGTGCGATGCGTCGCGGGAGAAATTTCCTTTGCCGTCGTTCACATAAAACCGCACCATGAAATTAATTTTCGGCATTTCTACCTGGTTTCCACCCGAGCCGATCATCAGATCGTTGTCGCCATCTTTGTCAAAATCAAACAGCGCGCCGCAGGTGCTTTCAAATGCTGCGTCTTCATTAAAGAATTTATTATTTTGAAATTCAAAACTTCCACCCGCACGCTGAAAATACAGCTTGTCGTGATCGCCGGCGGCGCCGAGTAAAATGAAATCTTCCAGCCCGTCCCTGTTCGCATCTCCCCTTATCACTCTTGGTCCTTCAGTTGAAAGCATTCTGAAAAGAAGTATTTCATCATCAAAATCATTGTACCTGTTTTCGTGGTGTACCGCCGGCGTTTTAATGAGCGAGCTGCCCACTTCCCCGAAGAGTGGAGCCGATTCGGAAAGCTGGGTATTTGCGGCAGGCGCCGCGTCCTGAATATTTAAGGTGATCGTTTGGTCAGCCGGAACATTCGTTAGCACCTGTACCTTTTCACCGGGCCATGTTACCTGCAATGAATCGATTTCGTTGTTGCCGCCCAACCCAAAGATCACACAGGGTTCAATGCTGCTCTGAAACCCACGCGTGTTGTAGTTCTGCAATACCCTGATACCATCTTTTGTGGTGACCTTCACTTCTGCGCCGACGCCGAATGGGTTTTTTTCCGGACCCGCAAACTTCACTTTCAAAAAGTGGTTCTCTTTATTTGAACCGGCATCATTGCGGTAAAGAAAACTTTTAGCGTTGATATTGTTGACCACGAGATCTTCGTCGCCGTCGTTGTCGAGATCGCCGTAGGCAGCGCCATTACTGTATGAGAGCTGTGAAAGCCCCAGTGCGGTGGCATTATTCTGAAACTGCAGGTTGCCAGCGTTGGATAAGGCGTAATTCTGCAAAGCGCTCGAAGGAATATTCGAAATGAATTTTT
>CBIGXK010000527.1:0-1526 GCA_966193805.1 uncultured bacterium
GCCCAGTACAGACCCCATATTCAAAATAACACCGGGCTGTTTGTGCTTCAAAAAGTAACCGACAGCAGCGCGGTTCGAAAGCATGAGAGAGGTAAGATTCAGGTCCATGGTCTTATTCCATCCTTCCAGTTTCAGTTCGTGCAGCGGACCGTCACCGAATTTTCTGCCGCTTCCGCCGGCAACATGGTACAGCCCGTCGAACCCACCGAATTTTTGCACACACATTTCGATGGCGCCAGCTGCCGAGCCTTCGTCGGTGGCATCGCTAACCAGTGTGTGGCCGTTGAGTTGCAGCTTTGCTGCCGCCGCATCTGCATGATTCGCGTTCCTGCCTGTTGCGATAACTTTCGCTCCCTCGCGAATGCACGCGAGTGATGCCGACAATCCCATTCCTGAAGTTCCGCCGATGATAACGATTCGTTTTCCCGACAGCCGATTTTCTGCCATAGGTATCCTTTCTGGCCGGTGAAATTAAAGCATTATCAGGAGGTTTTGTGATTCCATGAAATCGCGATGACAGGCTTTAATTCCTGCGGAACGCGTAGTGTGAGCATATTGTTGCTGAATTGATAATTGGTAAACGGCTTTCCATTGACCAATACTTTCGATGGCGCCTTTTGCGAGTAGGCCGAAAATTCTCCTCCTTCATAAAGGGTGATGGCAACTGTATTTCCGTTCCAATGCTGATCCATGATGGTTGCAGGGGCATTGTATTTATCGGTGAGACCGAGTGCCGCAAACCCGTTTTTGCAGGGCACAACATAATATAACTTGTAACCCATCCTGTCGAGCGTGACACTGATGCTTTCTGATTTCTTCAGATGCCTTAGTTCTTTTGAAAAATACTCGTACACAGCGAAATCATTTCCCTGGATGCCGTGCACATTTTTGGGGCTGATGGAGCCTTTGACGCTGTTTACATCTGCAGCGTTCCAGGCGCCAATCAAACCTGTGCCACCCACCATCGAAAAGGCCTTGAACAACTGATGGTCCTGCACCTGGAAAAGGCAATCTGCAGTGGGCAACAGTGGCGTTTCACTTCGGATGATCCTTCCGTCAGAAAAGACCAGCGGTTTCAATACCTCGAAACGCTGTTGCCCAACATTATCCGTAATGTAAATGGGACCGCAATTGAGCGCCCTGGCTATTGCATGAAACGTTGCATTGGGGTTATGCGACTGAAATATGTCGAAGTCGGGGTAAACCATTTGACCGAAGTATATTGAATTGTAGATGGCCTGCAACACATGGGCCGCCGCATTTCCCCTTTGCAGGTTGTAAGTTTCGCCCTCGTGGTAGGGGAAATAATCTTCCTCGCTTCTCGCAACCGCCGATGTTCCAAAATTCAAATAGGCATCTGCGGTCATGTCCATGCAATTGATCACCGCGCCATCGAAATATTTATTCACCGACCGGTAAAGCGCCTTGTGCATGGAGTTGGACAAGGTGAATATGGGATAATTATTTTTTGCCATCTTCTCTACCACCAGTTGGTTGTCCACCTTCACAAAATCGAATCCCTCCTG